>JBBDWV010000028.1:0-1616 GCA_040902655.1 Mycobacteriales bacterium | reverse complement strand
CTCGCCAGCGCACCGTGGTGCGCTGGCCGAGGCGGCGCGGATGCAGGCGCGCGGCTTCGTGATGGAGTGCCGCGCGATCGCCGGGATGTTCGAGAGCGCGCCGCACGATCAGCGGGAGTTCGTGCACGGCGACGTGGCGGGCACGCTGCACCTGGCGCCGAGGACGGCTCTGGACAAGCTCACGACGGCCCTCGACCTGATGGCCCAGCCCCGACTGGTCGCGGCACTCGAGCAGGGACGGCTCGGGGTGGGGCACGCGATCGCGCTGCTGCACGAGATCAGCCACCTGTCCCCACCGGTGGCCGCGCAGGTGCTGGCAGCGGTTCTGGGTGACGGCGACGAGGAGATCGAGGCCACCGCCGGTGAGCTGCGGACGGCAGCGAAGAAGGCCGCGATCACCGTCGACGCCGACGCGGCTCGCAAGCGGCACGAGGAGGCCAAGAAGTCCGCTGGGGTCCGCGGCCGGCCGACCGTTGACGGGATGGGGCAGGTCGTCACCGACTGCACCGCCACCCAGGCGGCGACCATTGTTGCGGCGGTTCGCCAGCGGGCGGAGGCCATGACCTTCGACGACCCCGAGCTGACCGAGGGGCAGAAGCAGGTCGCAGCGCTGCTGCACGCGCTGGGCTGCGAGCGTGTCGGTGTCCAAGCCGTGCTCGAGTGCCCGGTCGAGCGCGCGGTCGACCTCAACGCGGCGGCACAGTCCGGTGTCTGGGGGATCGACGTCCGGATGCCGGTTGCCGTCGCGCTCGGACTGTCCGACCACCCGGCGCTCCTGGTCGGCTACGGCCCGATCGGCGCCGACGAGGCGCGCGCGCTGCTGCCCTGCTCCGACCTCGTGCGGGCCTGCGTGGACGCCGGCACCGGCGAGGTGCTGGCCGTCGATCGGCCGGTCCCGAGGAAGGCCTGGCAGGCAGGCGACCCGGACCTGGCCGCAGCGCTGCGCCGGGTGCTGGTCGAGATGGCGACCTCCGGCGGCACGATCCCGGACCTGACCACCGACGGCTACGTCCCCTCCGAGGCGCTGGGCCGTCTGGTCGACCTGCGCGACGTCACCAGCGTCTTCCCGGGCGACGCAACAGCGGCCCGGCGCAGCGAGCGCGACCACCGGCTGCCCTACCCGCTCGGTCCGACTGCCGACTGGAACCTGCAGAACCTCGTCAAGCGCTGGCACCGCGCCAAGCACAACGGCTGGCACACCCGGCTGCTCGCCGACGGCACCATCGAGTGGACCAGCCCCAGCCGGGGCGTGTACCACCGCAAGCCGAAACGTACGGTGCCGCCGAAGATCCCACCGGATGGCGCCCTGCCGCCGATTCCCGGTGACAGCGGTTAGCCGGCACTAGGGTTCGCTCGTGGAGCCGCACCCGCCTGAGCCGCCCGCCCTGCCGACCTCGGCCGTGTCAGCCATCGTGACCTGGCTCGAGGCATCCGGGGAGTGGCTGAAGCAGGATCGTGCCGAGGCTGCGGCTCGCGGGCGCCGTTCGTCACCCGAGCAGGACGCCAGCATCCGCCTCTACGAAGACGCCGCGCTGCTGTTCCGAGAGGCGTACCACGGTCTCTAGGCCGAAGTTACGAGTTGGGCGGCGGCGTTCGGCGGCTGTTTCCTTTGCTGG
>JBBDWV010000027.1 GCA_040902655.1 Mycobacteriales bacterium | reverse complement strand
GGCATCTGCCTGTTCACGACGCGCCCGAACCAGCCACTACTCGCGGATCTGGGTCTGAGCGCCCGACCACGTCCTTGCGGGATGTGCTTGCCTGCCGGTGTGACACCACGGCTCCACACCAGGACGTGGGGACACGGACGTCCCGTGCTGTTCCTGCACGGGATCGGCGGCTCTGGTCGGTACTGGCAGCCGCTGGCGGAGGTGTCGAGGGGCTACGCCGGCGTGGCGCCGGACCTGCTCGGCTTCGGCCGCTCACCCTGGCCGGCCGACTCCACCTACGACGTCGACGCGCACCTCGACGCGCTGCTGGCGGTAGCGCCTCCACGCAGCGTCGTCGTCGCGCACAGCACCGGCGCGGTCCTGGCCGTAGCGCTCGCCGCGCGGCACCCAGGCCGCGTCGAGAAGCTGCTGCTCATCGGAGCGCCGCTCTACGAGGATCTCGCACAGGCGCGGCGGGAGGTGCGGCGGCTCGGGCCGCTGGCGCGGGTGACGGCGTCCGGCGAGGTCGCCGGCCGCGCAGCGATGGTGATGCTGCACGGCCTGGTCCGTCCGGTCAGCAGGCTGCTGCCGCTCGGGCTTCCCGAGCCGGTCGTGGAGGACTTCTGGCGGCACAGCTGGACGTCGTACTCCCGCACGCTGCGCAACGTCGTCATCGGCTACCCGGCCGTTCCCCTGCTCGGCACGCTGACGATGCCGTGCACCCTGCTCTACGGGACCGATGACACGACGGCCTACCGGCCACCGACGCATCGCCTGCAACAGCTGAACCCTCGGCTGCGGGTGCTGGAAGCTCCCGGCGGCCACCACATCGCCGTACGCGACCCGGCTGTCGTGGCTGAGGCCCTCGGCAGCGTGCTCGCGACGCCGCCGACCGTCTGACCGCGTGAGGCTGCCTGGCCGCTCAGTCCTCTCGCGGCTCCGTCGGCATGGCCAAGCTGACCCAGTCGTGCATCCCGCCGCGGTAGTACGCCAGCGCCCCCCGGGGGTGCCCGGCCTCCAGTAGCTCCCGCAGGGCATGCGGGGACTGCGGACACTGCGGGCCGTTGCAGAACAGGATCGCGATCCGCTTCACATCCAGCTCCGCCCGGCGCTCGACCATGTCGGTGTGCGGGATGTTGACCGAGCCCGGGGTAGTCCGCCCGCCGAACGACCCCGGCGTACGGCAGTCGACGACCAGTGCGCCCTGCTCGACCAGCTCGACCAGCTCGACCTCACCCACCGTCGGCACGCCCGGTGCAGCCTCCAGCCGCTGCAGCTCGCCCCAGGTGGTGTCGACGGCGACCAGGTCCTCCTCACCCCCGATGCGCCACGGAACGCTGCGCGGGTCGGCCTCGCGGGTGCGCTGGTGCCGTTGCATGCCTTCTCCTTCAGTCGCAGATCGTCCGGCGGACCGCCACGTAGGCGGCGAGTCCGATCGTGAACAGGCCCCACCACAGCGGCTCGGACAGGCGCAGCGGCCACTGCGGGTCCAGCAGCAGCACGACGCCGATCAGCGCCAGGCACAGGAGCGCCTCGTGCTTCAGTCTGGCGCCGAGGGCGACGCCGGCGACGCCGAGCAGCAGGAAGCCGGCCAGGTCGCCGACCACCCCCCGGGCCAGGTAGGGGAAGCCGGCGCGCTGACGTACGCCGCGCTCGACACCACAGCCGCGACGGAGGTGGTCGCCCACTCCGCGCGGGACAGCGCGAACTGCCGAGTGGTGCCGTGCGCCGTCGCGCTGCCAAGCCTGCTGTCCATAGCGGCGCCGGTACCCGCTCTCGGGTGCAGCATGTGCGATCGGGTCAGTCCGGGGTAGGGGCCCGACCACATACCAGTGGAGGTATCACCATGGAATACGGAACGACGATCACCACCGAGCTCGGCTTCGACGAGGCTGTTGAGCGCACCCGCACCGCACTGGCCGACAACGGCTTCGGCATCCTCACCGAGATCGACGTGCAGGCGACACTTAAGAACAAGCTCGACCAGGACATGGAGCAGTACCTGATCCTCGGCGCGTGCAACCCGCAGCTGGCGCACCAGGCGCTGGAGGTCGAGCGCGACATCGGTCTGCTGCTGCCGTGCAACGTCGTGGTCCGACGGGCGGGCGACCGCACTGTCGTGCAGGCGCTGGATCCGCAGGTGATGGTCAGCCTGCCGGGCCGCCCTGAGCTGCAGCCGGTCGCCGACGAGGCAGCGCAGCGCCTGAACGCTGCTCTGCAGACGGTGGCCGGCGCATGAAGCCGGTCGACGTCATCGGCAGCCAGCCCGGACGGGTCCTGCGCGTCGTGGCCGGCAGCGCGATGATCGACTGGGGGCTGCGCCGCGGCGACGCCGGGGGGCGCGCGGCCGCCGCCGCCGGCGTCGTGCCACTCGCGGCGGGCGCCGCCGACGTCTGCCTGCTCGGTCCGTTGGTGCACGGCCCAGGCGTTCCGAAACCAGCGGGCGCGGCGCCGCGCGGCCGGCCAGCTCTGACCCCCTGCGACGAGGAAACCCGTCAGTGACCGCGCCCTCCAGGCAGTGCCCCCGTCGTGGTCGTGGGCGGGGGCCACACGGCTTGGTGGCCGCCTGCTACCTCGCCAAGGCCGGCCGGCGGGTGGCCGTCCTGGAGGCGGGCGACAAGCTCGGCGGTGGGTCGCGGACCGACGAGACGATCCCGGGCTACCTGTTCAACACCCACTCGGCCGCGCACAACATCATCAACATGACCTCGATCCCGGCCGAGCTCGACCTGGCCAGCGCCGGGCTGGAGTACCTCCCGATGGAGCCGTTCGCGACCGGCTTTTTCCGGGACGGCCGGATCGTGCGCTTCCCCCGCGACATCGAGCAGACCGTCGCCTCGATCGCCGAGCACGACCGGGCGGACGCCGAGGCGTACCGGGCGTTCATGCACAAGGCCGTTCCGCTGGTGAAGACCGCGGTGACCGGGCTGGAGAGCGGCTCCAGCGCCGGCAGAGTGCTCAAGGCCGCCAGCAGCAAGATCTGGCCGCTGCTGCAGGGCGTGAAGCGCTCGGGCGGGCCGTTCGGGCTGGCGCACGACCTGGTGACCCCGTACGGCTCGCTGCTGGAGCGGGTGCTGCGCTCGGACCTGACCCGCGCTCCGATCTCGTCGTTCGCCAGCCACTCCTCGGCCGGTCCGCACCAGCCCGGTGGTGCGTTCTACGTCTACTGGCAGGCCGCCTACCACCTGTTCGGGCAGTGGCACCCGCGCGGCGGGTCGCAGGCGCTGACCGACGCCCTCGAGCGGCGGCTGACGGGGTGGGGCGGCGAGGTCCGCACCGGTGCGCCGGTCGCGCGCATCGACGCCGCCGGCGGCCGCGCACGGGCTGTCGTGCTGGAGGACGGCGAGCGCATCGAGGCGTCGGCCGTCATCACGGCGGTGAACGTGCAGACCGCGCTGCTGGACCTGCTCGACCCGCCGCTGGCCTGCGACGCCGGGCGGGAGCTGTCCTCGGCCCACCGCGGCAACGCCGTGCAACTCGTCGTGCACCTGGCGACCGACAAGCTCCCGCCGTACCCCGGTGCGCGCAAGGGCGACTGGAACGGCCTGCAGTCCCACGTCGACCACATGGACCAGCTCACCAGGGGCTTCCTGTCCGCCGAGGCGCGGCGGCTGCCCGACCCGCCGCCGACCTACTGCTTCACCCCGAGCGTGTACGACGACTCGCTCGCGCCGGCCGGCCACCACGCCGTCTACCTGGCCTGCCCGAGCGCGCCGTACGAGGTGGAGGGCGGCTGGGAGTCGCAGGCGGAGTCGTTCGCCGACGCGATGGTGGAGCAGGTCGAGCAGCACGCGCCCGGCTTCCGCTCCTCGATCCGATGTACCGGGCGAAGCAGCTGTCTGGGACGCGATCGGTGGTCTCCGTAAGCCGCTAGCGGGGTTGTCCCGGATCGCATGGTCCGGCCGCCGACCGCTTCCTACGCTGTCGACACTCCAGAATCGTGCCGTTCGCCGCGGTGCCCAGGTGATCGCACCTCCGCGCGTGCGGCCGCCTGCTTGGCGGCGACGGGGTGAAGGTCCGTGGCAGCGAGCTGCACTTGGCCGACGGCCGAGTGGTGCGCACCACCGCGTCGCCGATCTCGATCGACGTCGACCAGTTCGCCGGGCTGGCGACCTCTGACCCTGATTTTGCAGCCTGGTCCGGCCGCCGCCTGATTTCATGATCGTTTTGGT
>JBBDWV010000026.1:34218-131328 GCA_040902655.1 Mycobacteriales bacterium | reverse complement strand
CTCAGTGCTCGTCCTATAGAATGCGCGGCCCCGAGATGGGAAGTTCGGCGCGCTCACCCAGGAAGGTGAAGGCCGATAGGTCTCGTGGGTTCCCAAGGTCCAGTATGAGAATACTGTCGACCTCGTGCGCCATGATGTCCTCAAGCTTCCAGCGCAAGCCGGTGAGCTCACTGGGATTGAGGTCGCAGAGGAACACCGAGTACTGAAGCGGCTCGCCGTGGGCCTTAACCACCTTGTGGATCGAACGGAGCCGGCCAGGTTCCCGGATGTCGTAGGCGATGAGGTAGCGCCGCCGCGCTGAGCGGTGCTCGATGCGGGTCATCTCGTAGTGAAGGCGGCATAGGCAGGAATCTCGCCGAGCATCCACGCTGCGAGGATGCGTGCCTGGACCTCGAGGACCCTGCGGTAGGTGATGCGGTAGCCGTAGACCGGATGTGTTATCTCGATGTCCAGCCGACGCTCGTACGCGGCGATAGCAGACCGCCGGCCGTCCTTGGTCAACGCGACACCTTCCGCCCGCACGACAAAGTCAGACGCGGCGATCTCTCCGTTGTTGATCATATTCAGCACCGTCGATTCCGCGATCAGCGGCCGGAACTCCTCCGCGAGGTCGAGGGCGAGCGCTGGCCTGCCGAAGCGTGGTCGGTGGAAGACGCCGAGGTAGGGGTCAAGCCCGACGCCGATGCAGACGGCCACGAGATCCTTGACGAGCAGGGCGTAGTTGAAGGAGAGCAGGCAGTTGACCGCGTCCTTGGGTGGTCGGCGGTTTCTCCCCTCGAATGCGAAGGATGCACCGGGAAGAGTGAGTTCGGGGCGCAGCATGGAGGCGAACGCGCCGAAGTAGGTCCGGGCTGCTGCTCCCTCGATGCCCAGGAGCGACGCCGGAGAGTCCACCATCTCTGCGGCGTCAGCGAGCGCGGCGAGACGCTGGACGGCGATCGTGTTGTCAGTGCGGGTGTTCCGTCGCAACAGGACCCGGCTGTTTCGGATCTTGGCGCGTACCATCAGGCGGGCGGCATCCAGCCCTCCAGCGGTGGCGAGCGCGACCTGTCTGGTCCGCAATTGGACATGCTTTGACGGCAAGCCCTGAGCCACTCCTTCGAGCCAGCCTCCACCCGAGAAGTAGAGAACCGGCACGTCGCGGGCAAACAGCTCCCGCAACGCTTGGGTACTCACCTGGACGTTGCCGAAGACGGCGACGTGCGAGATATCCAGCATACGTACGGACGCGCGTACGTCAGTTTTGACGCCGACCTCACGAGACGGCCGCCCGTTCACGATCATCCGGCCTGAGCGCACCGAGACCGACGCACCGGCCTCAGTGACGTAGAGAGGCCGGGCTGATCCGTCTGTCGGCGTCAGCCGGCGCGGGGCACGTGCGGCTCGGGCCTGTAGAAGATTGTGCTCGTCGGGCAGACAGATGCCGACGAGCGAGCAGCGCGGACACTTCGGCGAGTCGATAAGCGGGAGGGGCGCGACCTCGCTGGCGGCGACGGTGCGCAGCTCGGCGATCGACGCCTCAGTGGCGTCGAGCAAGCCGTCGGTTAACTCCACCCGGACGCGCTGACGGGTCTCGGCGAAGTAGAGCGCGGCATGATCGACTTGGTAGCCGGCGTCCCGCAGCATCAGCGCGTGCACGGCGACTTGTCGACGCTCGGGCTCCCAAACACGACCGGGGCGGTCAGCCGGCGCCCCACGCTTATAATCCACCGGAACGACCGAACCGGCATCTCCTTCCAGTAAATCATCCTGCCGATCAAGCCGAGCCGCGGTGCCGAGACCAAGACCGAACGGGCACCTCGAAGCTGGTCCGCCGACTCGGGAGGGGGCACCCTTCCGGTCTCCTCGTCCACCACCCGGTGCTGGTAGCGGCCGTCGACCGTGTCCGCGCTGTCCTCGAACTGGGACTGCACCCACTCGAGGAAGAACAGCCGTGGACAATACGCGAACTCGTTGACCATCCGAGCGGGCACCAAATCGGGGACCGCAGTCATGCTGACCACAGGACTACAGGGGGCTGGAGCGGCCCAGCAGACTTACTGAGTGCGCGTCGCCTCGCCTCGCACACACCGACGACGCCGAGTGACGGCGATGCCGGCGTTGGACCGATTTCGGGATGAGACAGCACAACCTGGATCGCCGGCACGTCGAGTAGGGCGGTCCAGACCGGCCAGCGCAGAGCCGAGCCACCCCGCCCGCGTACCCACCCGGTCGCCTCCGCGAGACGGCCGTCCCCAGTCTGGGTGAACCAGGGCAGGGACTGTAGGGCGAGCCAGGTGGCGCCCAACACCGCTTGGTTGTCCGTCCCACTCTTTCGCTCGCGGCTCGCAGCAGCTCCATCCCTCAGCCAGCGGGCGTCGAGATCGGCACCCGTGCCTTCATCTCGCCGCCAGTTCAACAACGCCTGTTCAAGGAGTTCCGGTCGGTTCGTCACCTCCGAGAGGGAATCGCGAAACAACTGGAACAGCGTCATCATGCCTCTCGGTGCATAGAGCGGGGTCAGCCGGCGCTCCCCCGCCGTAGCCGTCGGAGCCGGTGCGCACTGCGCCACCAGCGCCGCGAGCCAACGCGCGTCCGTTCCCGCTCCTGGCAGGTCACCCTCCTGCAGGCCGGCGAAGCGGCGGACGGCGATCTCCGGCGTCATCTTGAGCGGGTCCAGGGCGAGGCTCTGCTTCCTGCGCTCGAGCGTGCTCAGCGCTTTGGGGATGAGCCCGGCCTCGACTCCGGGCACAAGGCGCCCCTCGCCATTGAGCTTCACGGCCACCCCGAGCAGCGAAGCTGCCAGATCGTGCACCGTGCCGACCGGCGCGTCCAGGAGGGCGGCACCGCCAAGCCGCTCCCAGCCCAGCCGGACGTTCCAGCCCAGCGCCGTGGAGCAGAGCTCCACGGTTCCGATTGCAGCCAGGAAACCGAGCGTGTCATCACTGCGCAGCGCAGGCAGCCTGAGCACGGTCATGACGGGACCTCCCGGTCGTACGCCTCGGACTCGGCCATGTCGGCCAGCCGCAGGACGGTCTCCAGTAGGGCCAGACCCCAGCGTCCATAGCGCGCGCAGAGGCGGGCGTAGCGGCCCGGATGGTCCCAGTCGACGACGCCCTCGTCGCTGCGCACCGACGCGAGCAGGGGCGCCACGTCTGGGTCGAGTGCCGGGAGGCCGGCCTCCACGTCCACCGGCTCGGTGTCCACCACAGCCGGCAGCAGCGGCCTGGCATGACCGTGGTGGGAGGCAACCAGGTGGAGCACGAGTTCGGCGTCAATCCCTGCGAGTAGCTCAGGGTGCAGGATCTGCAGGCGCAGGAGCGCCGTAGCGGAGATGCTCTCGTGACGCATCCCTCGGGGCCGCCCTGAGAGGCGAGCGATGCTCGACCGCTCGGCCTGGCTGGAGGTAGCAACCGGCGATTTGGCCAAAAGCTCGGGCGCCAGCTCGCGCCGGTATCGGTCACCTCCGTGCAACACCAACTGGAAGCGCGGATCAGCCTTGCCGAGGTCGTGGGCGAGTCCGGCCACCGTAAGCGCGTGGACCAGGTCCGCAGGCAGTCCGAGGCCCAGCGCCTCCATCCGCGCCCGGCCACCGACGTCCCGCAGGTGTCGATGTAGCCCAATCGGTGTCCGGGCGACCGAAGAGGAACCAGGGACCAGGCCAGCTCGGTCATCGGCACCGTCGGTGAGACCGCCGTGCACGTCGTCGGGTCCGCTCCGGGGACGGGTCAGGATGATCCCGCCTGACACCCAGCGCTGTCTGACCTCCGGTCCCCAGCGCTCGGGACCGGCGAAGTGGCCGAGCAAGGTGCGCAGCGGGCCGGGCTCGGCGTGACCGTGCAGCGTCCGGACCAGGTCCTGGAGCTCGCGCCGATCATGGTCGGGGTCCCCAAGCACCTGCCACGCGTCGTGGCTCGAGGCCAGGACGTGGTTCCAGAGCCCGGGCCGCAGGCGCAACCGCCAGGGACCGCGCTCTCCTGGATCGGCGACGTCGGCAACCTTGCCGTCCTCCAGGCGTCCGGTCCAACCCCACGCATCGTGCCCGCCCGACTCGCTGTCCAACACCACGATGGCGCCCGGACGCAGGGCAGGCTGGGTCAACGGCACGATCTTGCCGTCGCCGCGCAGCACCCAGCCCTGTACGGTTGGCGCCTCGTCGAAGGGATCCTCCTCCTCCAGCCCACCCTCGGAATCACTCTGCGTGCTGGAACCCGACAGGCGCAACAGGACCCGCCGCGCCTCGACGTAGGAGACGGTGACCAGCTCGTGAGCCCCGGGCGGCACCAAGGCGAGCTCCTCCTCCCATGCTTCGCGTCCGGACAAGCCGGCCCGCCAGCACACCGAGACCTCCGCTCGCGGCGGTGTGAGTCCATGAAGGAACGGTGCGACGGGTTGGTCAGGAACCGGTATCGGGCTGGTCCGAGACCAGATGTCGAGGATCGGCGACAGCACCACTGGAGCCAGCGGACTCGCGGTCGCCAAGTTGGCTCGCTCGCCAGGCGTCAGGCGCGCCAGCTCACCTCGGACGCCCAGGTCGAGGATGGGCGCTCTAGGGAGGGTGGCGAGCACCTTCGCCGGGGTCGTCTGCGTCACCGGTCCCGCCCGCTCGACAAGCCAATCCCAGGTTCGGCCCGTCGCCGAGCCATAGACCAGGGTCTGTTCCTGCTGACCGTGCACGCTGGCATCCCACACGATGACCGCGTCGGCGCTGATGGCCCGGCCAAGTCGGTTCAGCCTGCCCAGGCGCTGGGTGAGCGCATCCAGCGGACACGCCTCGGTGATAAGCGCGTCAACATCCATGTCGGCGCCGACCTCGACAGTCTGGGTGGCCACGACCACGAGCGGTCGTGCCGGGTCGCGGAGTTGTGTCGCTGCGAGCCGACCACGCACCCACATGTCGGCGTTGGCGTCGCGCTCCACCCCGCGGCAGCGACCGATAAGAAGTGCCCGGTCGACCTTGTCAGTGACCGTCTTCAAGCCTTCGAAGACCGACCTAGCCAGAGCCACTGTGTTGCAGATGACCGCGACCCTCTCGGCACCGGTGGCGAGAGCATGGCGGGCGAGATCGTCCAGCACAGGGGCGAGGTCTCCCCTGGCCTTGACATCGAGCAACCGGGTCCGCTTGACGGCGTGCAGCCGTGCCTGCGCCACCGGTGAGGTTTCCGCTTCCGGGTCGCACGCGAAGACGTCGTCAAGCGATCCGTCACTCGGCTTGGACAGGGTGGCCGACAGCAGGACCGCGCGAGGGCGCCGGGCGCCCAGGACAGGCTCGACCGCCAACGCCTCATAGCTGCGTACGGCGGTCACCGTGCGTAGGAATGGCTGCGATAGGTGAGCCTCATCCAGCAGCAGCAGGCTGTCCTTGCCGCACAGCGCCGCGTTGATCGGCTTCATCCCGTCGCTGACGCCATATCCCCGGAACAGCAGGCGGCTGCCGAGCTGGTCGACGGTGCCAGTCACGATCGCCGGGGTGCAGGCAGAGGACAGCCAGCGCGAAGCCCAGGTGCTGCCACCGCGCATCCGCACCGTCGCCAGGGGCGGCCCCTGCTCGCCGGCGAGGTTCCTCAGCGCAGCGCCAACCTCAGCCAGCACGCCTGTGGACGACCCGGCGATGGCGTCGGCGATGCGCTGGGCACGCTCGTGCGCTTGGTCCACGATGACGCGCCGGTCCACGACCAGGAAGGTGCGCGTCGGGGCCGTTCGCTCCGGATCACGCGCTTGGCAGGCAAGGGCAAACACCGCGATGTCCAGGACAGCGGTCTTGCCCATACCGGTGGGCACGTCGAGCGCCGCCGGCCACCGTCCGGTCTTGATCACCAGACTCGCGAGCTCGACCTGCCAGGCGAACGGAGCGAGGCCGTGGACCGCGAAGAAGAAGTCCGGGAAGCCCCCGGCCTGGAGGGTCACGATGCGCCGGAGGGGAGCATAAGACCAAGCCCGACGTGCCGTAGGTGCCCCAGCAGCATCGGGCCCCGCACCGGCTCAGCGAAGGCGAGCCTGCAGTGCAACGCTGGCCGTGCCGGTTCGCTGGGACGACGGCGGAGGTCCCCCTGTCGAAGTCGCAAGGCGCCTTCCACAGCCGAACCTGACTGGACGTCCACCTCGAGGGGTTCCGGGAAGCCGGCCAGTCGGCATGCCGCGATCAGGTGTTCCTCCGCGGTCTCGCGGCGGTGCGGGTAACGGTCAAGGACGACGGGGAGCACCGACGACCACCGGGTCTGCCCCGCCCCACCCGTCCACCTGTCGGGGTCGACCACCTGACGGCCGTCGAGCAGCCCATGAGCCAGGGGCAGCGTGGCACCCGACAAGCCCGGTACGAAGAAGCCGTCAAGCCTCGGCGCGTCCAGATCCATCCCGAGCACGGTCAACAGCGAACGGCGCACGGTCGCGGGCAGGTCGACGCTGAGTGCCAGCGCCAGGCCGCGCAGCTGACCGTCGGCGTGCGGATGGCCGACGTCGGGTAGCGCAAAGAACGCACATTGACGTGCCGCACCGTCGTGGTGTCCATGCAACAGCGCCAACTCCTCCGGCGAGTGCAGCGGGCCCAGCGTGGAGAGGACAGCCTTGCGCCAGGCGATCGCCACGCGGGCAGCCTGCCGTCCATCCAGGTAGTGGCCGGGAGGGAAACCGAAGGTCAACAGCTCCGGCCAGGGACCGTCGCTGACCGCTGGATCCTCAGGCGTGACGACGACGGGCTGCCCGTACGCGACCCACCGATCAACCGACCTGGCGGGCTGACCGGTGTCGTAGGCCTGCCGCAGCGCAGCCAGCGTATTGGGTTGCGGTACTCGCAGTCGGATGCTCCGGTCGCCTGGGTGCTCCCATCGCAGGAAACCTTCCGAGTCGGGAGGATTGACACCGACCGTCATCACCACTGGGGAGCTGACCCGCCCGAGGTAAGGCACTCGACGGCAGAGGCGGGCGAGCCCGGATACAACCTCCGGTGCCGGATCGGCCGCCTCCCATGCAAGCATGATCTCGGCCCGCTCCGGGTGGGATCGGTGCCATGCACGAGGCAAGGCCCTGCGCCCCAGGTAGCTCTGGTGGGTGTCCTTGGCAGCGTCGACGGCGTTGGTCGGCACGTAGGCCTCCAGGCTGGACCCCTTGGCTTCGGTGGCCAGCACGACTGGGGGTGGTTGGTTCTCGAGCCAGAGGAGGGCGTCCTGGTCGTTAGACTCCGGCTCAGCCTGAGCCACCAATGCGTTGAACACCCGGCCCGGGTGCGGCGGCCACTCGGGCTGGCCGTCCAGGGCCGCCTCGTAGGTCCCGCCTATGAAGATGACGCTCACCGTCAGCACAGCCAGTCACTCCTCGTCAGCCGGCTGGCTGAAGAAGGCCCGGTCGATGGCCTTCTGGAGCTCCGCACCTGGGATGAGGCGTACCGGCTCGCCGTCCCAACCGACGCCGGCAGCGGACAGACGCTCGATCGCGTGGACGAGCAGGTCGACCGCCACACCACGGTCAAGGACAAAGGACTCCTGTTCGGTCCCGACCCAGCTCAGCGACTCCGACGTCAGCGCCAGCTCGCACCCTGACCGTAGGAACAGCCCCGGCCGGGCGAAGGCGAGCCGGTCACCGGCGAGGGCGATACAGGCAATCACGGCCCGAGCCGCCCGCGCGCCAGCGCTGTCGAGGCTGGCGAAGCCTAGGCGCGCTATCCCGGCGAAGCCGATAGTGGCCACTCGTGACACTCGCTGAACGGACACCCCACCGGTCGCCGTGAAGCTCGGCGGGATCGAGCCGTGGCCTAGCTCGCTGAGCTTTTTGGTCCCCTTGGTGTCCTTGTCCTCTGCCAACGACCAAGTCTTGCCCTCGCCCACCTTGACCCTCGCCGCGCCAGACACGATCAAGTCGGCGCGGCCGGCGGCCCGATGTCCCTGCGCCACGCCGTGTCCGACGATCTCGGAGGTGTAACTGCGGGGGAACTTGGTTGCCAAGCGCAACTCTCGATGGCTGTCCCACACACCCAGGGTCAGGTCAACAGGGGAGTGACGCAGCATCGCCGTCGCGTCGCCAGTGCTGACGGTGGCCAGCGCCGCACCGACCTCCGTCTTGTCGAAAGCAGTGCCGGCTGGGGTCACGGCATCCCGGAAGTAGGCGTCACGGCTACGATGCGGAGCGGTGAGCGAGGTGATGCGGTGGGCGCGGCCGAAGCTCTCGACCTCGAGGGCCAGGTGCGGGAGGAAGAACCTGCCACCGTCGATCGCGGCTTGGAGCGCCTCCTCGCTGCGGTTGGCCTGCGACTGACGCGAGTCCAGCAGGACGATGTCCTCGACCTCGCCAGCATGGAAGCGCTTCTCTATCAGGTAGGGCACCGGGTGTTCGCGGTCCGTCGGGTAGGTCGGCGGGTTTAGTTTGCCCTCCCACCCCCCGATCGGCTCGTAGTCGGCGGTGATCCGGATCGCCGCATCCGTGCTGTCGTCGTCGAGGTTGACCCCGCGCACGAGTCGGTCGTACAGCTTGGTCGTGCTCGTCATCGCAACTCCTTCGCTGGGCCCGACGAGCCGCCGGGCGTGAGACGTGGTTGCTATCGCCGAGGTCGGACAAAAACCGCACGGCAGCAGGAAGATGCGGTCGACGCACAAACCTCCGGCGAAGAGTCCCACGTACCTGTCGACCGCCCGCAAACACCGCAGCAAGCCATGGACGCTCGCGACGTGATCGGGCACATGGCTAAGACACAGCGCGAAACGCTCAACGGGCACGGCGTTTGAGCTCGGGGACGCGCCCGACCTCAAGGCGGACCCCGCGGACGCTTGGCGCCACAACGCTGGCGCCGGAACCGCTCACGACCGGCGGACTCACCGTCGAGCAGGTCGCCGGTCGGCTGGGCTACGCCGAGACCGCGAGCTTCACCCACGCATTCACGCGATGGAGGGGGCTGTCAACCTCGGGCGTTCACTGCTGCAGCAGGTCGGCGAGGGCGTTGAGGAGCTGGTCGGACTCCTCGGGCCCGCGCACGGCCGTACGCCAGTGCTCGGCGGTCAGCCCCGGGAAGGTGTCGCCGCGCCGGACCGCGATACCCCTGTCGCGCAATGCTTCCCGCACGTCCCGGCGGCCTGGGACGCGGCACAGCAAGAAGGGTGCCTGCGAACCGGGGGCCACCTCGACGCCGAGCTGGTCCAGGGCCTGTTGCAGGCGTACACGCTCCTGCGCCAGCACCGCCGCCTCCTTCGCGGCGCTGCTCACCGGCCCCCTCGCCAGGCAGGTCTCGAGTGCGGTGAGCCCCAGCGTGGACACCGGCCACAGCGGTTGCGCCCGCTGCAGCGTGTCGACGAGGGCCGGCGCGGCGAGCAGGTAGCCCACCCGCAGCCCGGGCAGCGCCCAGGTCTTGGTGAGGCTGCGGACCACGATCAGCCCGGGCAGGTCGGCCCGTCCCGCCAGCGAGTGCGGCTCCCCCGGCACCGCGTCGGCGAAGGCCTCATCGACCACGACCGTCCGCCCCGGCCGGCACAGCTCGGCCAGCCGCTCGTGCACCACACCGGTCGGGTTGGTCGGGTTGCCGATCACCACCAGGTCGGCGTCGTCCGGCACCTGCGCCGGATCCAGGACGTACGGCGGCGCGAGCAGCAGCCGGTCGACCTCGTGACCGGCCGCCGCCAGTGCGGCCTCGGGCTCGGTGAAGCCGGGATGGACCACGAGCGGGCGCCGGGGGGTGAGCGCGCGGGCGAGCAGCACGAAGGCCTCGGCCGCGCCGGCGGTCAGCAGCACGTCGGCCGGCTCGCGGTCGTGCCGCCGGGCGACGGCGGTCCGGGCGGCGTGCTGGTCCGGGTAGCTGCCGAGCCGGTCCAGCGCACGCTCGAGCCGCCCCCGCAGCCAGGCCGGCGGCGCCGTCCCGCGGACGTTGACCGCCAGGTCGAGCAGGCCGGGAGTGGCCTCGACGTCGCCGTGGTGGTGCAGGTCGGGCTCCACCTCAGTGCGAGTGGGCGTGCGGGTGCGCCGGGTCGTCGGGACGGTCGTGCGGGTGCGCCGGGTCGTCGGGACGGTCGTGCGGGTGCGCCGGGTCGTCGGGATGGTCGTGCGGCCGCTGGGGGGCACCGAGCTTGTCCTCGAAGCCGGGCAGCGCGACGCGGTAGGCGCAGGTGTCACAGTTCATCCGGAGGTCACCCGCGTCGATCTCGGCCCACCGCTCGAGCACGACCGCGGCCAGCTCCTCCCCCGATCCGAGCAGCTCCGCGGCGTGCACCTCGACGTCCGGGTGCGCGCGGGCCCAGTCCGCCGTCTGCGTGACGATGCGGTCGGGCAGCACGCCGGCGAACAGAAACCACGGCAGCACGACGGCCCGGCGGTAGCCGAGCCGGTGTACGCGGTCCAGCCCGCCGGCGACCGAGGGCTCGGCCAGCGACACGAAGGCCGTCTCGACCGTCCCGATGCCACGGCCCTCCTGCAGCAACCGCGCGGTCTTGGCGACCTCGGCGTTCGCGTCCGGGTCGGTGGCGCCGCGGCCGACCAGCACGACGGCGGTCTCCGGCCACTGCTCGCGCGGAACCACCGCCTCGAGCCGCCGCTCGGCCAGCCGCAGCAGGTCCGGGTGCGGCCCGAGCGGCCGGCCGTACCGGAAGACCAGGCCGGGGTGGCGCAGCTTCTCCCGCTCGAGGGCGGCCGGGATGTCGCCCTTGCTGTGCCCAGCGGCGACCAGCACGAGCGGGACCACGTCGATGTGCGTGTGACCGGCCTGCACCAGCCGCCCGACCGCCTGCTGGATCGGGGGCGGCGCCAGCTCCAGGAAGCCGCCGGTGACGTCGGCGTGCGGCGCCCGCAGCTGCACGAGGTCGATCAGCCCGGCGAAGTCGGCGCACCCGGCGGTGCTCCGGGTGCCGTGCCCGACCACCAGCAGCGCGGGACGGCTCATGCCGGTCCTTCGTACAGCAGGGCGTTCAGGGCCGCGGACGCGACGGCGGAGCCGCCCTTCTCACTGACATTGGAGACCGCCGGCAGGCCGCTGTCGCGCAGCGCCTGCTTGGACTCCGCGGCGCCGACGAAGCCGACGGGCAGACCGACCACCAGCGCCGGCTCGACCCCGAGGTCGATCAGCTCGAACAGGGCGGTGGGGGCGCAGCCGATCACCCAGACGGCGCCGGGGCCGACCTCGGCGAAGGCCAGCCGGATCGCGGCGGCACTGCGGGTCAGACCGTCGTGGGCGCGGGCCTCCCGGACCCGGCACAGCGCGGCGCGGGTGGTGATGCCGGCCGCCACCATCTGCACGTCGGCCACGACGGGCGCCCCGTCCCGCAGCGCCTGGTGTCCTCGGCGCAGCACCGGCTCGCTGGTGACGAGGTCGTCGGCGTAGCCCAGGTCGGCGCTCGCGTGCACGACCCGTTCGACGACCGCCCGGGTCAGCGGCGGCAGGTGCGACAGATCGATCCTGCGACGCAGGATCGCGAAGGACTCCTGCTCGATCGGGTGCACCGTGGCGCGGCTCATCGGTCGAACCACCTCAACGTCTCGCGCAGCCGGACGACCTCGCCGATCACGGTGGCGACGGGAGCGCGCAGCCCGGCGGCGGCCACCTCGTCGGCCAGCCGCTCCAGCGTGCTGACGACGACCCGCTGCTGGTCCGTGGTGCCGGACTGGATGCAGGCGGCGGGGGTCGCGGCGTCCCGGCCGAAGCGGATCAGGCTCCGGGTGAGCAGCGGGAGCCGGTCGTGGCCCATGAGGATCACCAGGGTTCCCGGCCCCTGCGCCAGCGCCTGCCAGCGCACCCGGCTGGCCGGGTCCTCGGGGTCGAGGTGGCCGGTGACCACGCAGACGTCCTGGGTGTAGCCGCGGGCGGTGACCGGGATGCCGGCGTAGGCCGGCGCCGCCAGCGCCGAGGAGATCCCGGGAACGACCTGGACGTCGATGCCCTGCTCCACCAGCGCCGCGGCCTCCTCCGAGCCGCGGCCGAAGACGAAGGGGTCGCCGCCCTTGAGCCGCACCACCCGCCGGCCGGCGCGGGCGTGCGCGACCAGCTGGGCGTTGATCTCCTCCTGGCGCGGCGCCGTCCCCGTCCAGCTGGTCTTGCCGACGTCGACCACCTCGGCGTCGGCCCGGCAGTGCGTCAGGACGTCGGGGTGCACGAGCCGGTCGACGAGCACGACGTCGGCCTGGGCCAGCAGCTCCGCGCCGCGCAGCGTCAGCAGGCCCGGGTCGCCCGGGCCGGCGCCGACCAGGGCGACGGTCCCGGGTCTCACGCGGGCTCCAGGTCGGTGACCTGCCGGACGGCGTCGGCCGGGCAGACCTCGACGCACTCGCCGCAGGAGGTGCACCGGTCGGCGCGGACCTGCAGCGGGAGCGTCGCGACGATGGCGTGCTCCGGGCAGGTGAGCAGGCAGGCCCCGCAGGCGGTGCAGGCGTCGGTGAACACGTACGTCACGGTGACCACCGGTAGCCGCGGGGCGTGACCATGCGGCCGGCCACGACGCTGCTCTGGGAGGAACCGACCACGACGCATGCGTACATCGTCACCTGCGTGCAGTCGAGCTCGCCGAGGGTCGTGAGCACGACCCGCTCGGTCGGCCGCGACGCGTCGGTGACGACGCCTACCGGAGTGCCGGCCGGCCGGTGCTCCAGCAGCATCGACACGGCCTTGGGCATCTGCCAGTCGCGGCCCCGGCTGCGCGGGTTGTAGAAGGTGACCACCAGGTCGGCCTCGGCCACCGCCCGGATGCGGCGTTCGATCGCCGGCCACGGGGTGTGCAGGTCGGACAGGCTGACGCTCGCGTGGTCGTGCCCGAGCGGCGCCCCGAGCAGGCTGCCCGCGGCCAGCGCGGCGGTGACACCGGGCACGCCGACCACGTCGATGTCGTCGCCGGCCACCTCGAGCGCCGGGCTGGCCATCGCGTAGACGCCGGCATCGCCGGAGCCCAGCAGTGCTACCGCGTAGCCTTTCTGAGCCTCGGCCACGGCGCTGTGGGCACGCTCCTCCTCCCTGCCCAGGCCGGTCACGAGCATCCGGGTGCCGGGCCGGGCCAGGTCGCGGACCTGCTCGACGTACTGGTCGAGTCCCACCCACACCGCAGCCCGGCGCAGCTCGGTCACCGCCCGCGGCGTGAGCAGGTCGCGGGCGCCCGGGCCGAGGCCGACCAGCGCCAGCCGGCCCCGGGGCCGGCGGCGGGCGACGGCGACGGTGGCCCGGGCGCTCTTGGTCTTCTCGACGACCAGCTCCTCGCCGAGCAGCAGCGCCGCTGCCTCCGCCACGCTCGGAGTGCCGATCGCCTGCTGCGGCTCCGCACTCGGATTCGGTACGGCCACGCCGGCCAGCTGCGCCGCGGGGAATGTCGTGAGCGGCCAGCCGCGGGCGGCGCACGCTTTCACGATGCCCGCCTCCTCGGCCTTGGCGTCGGCGGTGCCGACGGCCGCGACGCTCGCGCCGGACAGGCCGGCCCCCTCGAGGGTGCGGTCGACCAGGTCGAGCACCTCCTCGGCGCTCACCCCGGTGGAGGCGCCGACGCCGAGCACCAGCGACGGCGGGCGCAGCAGCACGGTCCGGTCGTCGGGTGCGACCCGCCGGTCGGTGACCCGCACGACGTGCGCACCCTCGTCACCGGCCGGCAGCGGGGGCAGTGGCCAGGTGGCGTCCGCCTCGAGCCGCACCGGCTCGCCGTCGAGCATCGCCCGGCTGACGGCGGCCACGGCCCCCTCGACCGGCCAGCCGAGGGAGTCCAGGCCTGGCAGCCCCACCGCGTCGGTGGCGGTGGTCACGACGGCGGTCGCGGCGAGGACGTCGGCCACCTGCTGCGCGAGCGCGTTCGCGCCGCCCCGGTGGCCACCGAGCAGTGCGACCGCGAAGCGGGCGGCCTCGTCCACGACGACCACACCCGGATCGGTCGCCTTGTCGCCCAGCAACGGCGCGACCAGCCGCACCGTCGCGCCGGTGGCCAGGAAGCAGACCAGCGCGTCGCAGTCACGCCAGGCGGTCCCGATCTCGCTCACCGGATAGGTCCGGGTGCCGGGCAGCGCAGCCGCCAGCCGCTCGGCGGTCGCCCGGCCCGCGGCCGTGGTCGTGACCAGCCCGATCATGGCGTCCCCTGCCGCGGTGCCTCCTGCCGCGGTGCCTCCTGCCGCGCCTCCCGCGACGGCGCCTCCTGCCGCGGCTCCCGCGACGGTGCCTCCTGCCGCGGCGTGGTGGGAGCCAGGACATGCACCTCGGGCCCGAGCGGGCTCTCGAGCGGGGAGCGGGCCGTCTGCACGTCGAGGTGCACGTCGTGGCTCCCGGACCGCCGCACCCCGGACAGGACGAAGACCGGGTTGGCCGGCGCCAGCCTCGAGCCGACCGCCAGGGGCGTGAGCCGGCAGGTCTGCAGCAGCACAGTGTCCACGTCGTACGCCTCCAGCGCGGCGACCGAGGGCGCCACCAGCTCCAGGGTGGCCAGCAGCACCACCAGCCGCGCGGGCCGGCGGGCGGCGCACGCCGCGACCACCGCCGGGCCGCCGCCGCCGACGAGCACCGCGTCAGGGTCGGGCAGCCGGTCGAGGGCCTGCGGGGCGGCGCCGTGCACCACGTGCACGTGCACGCCGTGCGCCGCGGCGTTGTCGCGGACCCGCTGCGCGTCCTCCGCCTGCGGCTCGACGGCGTGCACGTCGGCGCCGAAGCGGGCGCACTCGATCCCGACTGCTCCGCTGCCGGCGCCGACGTCCCACACCACGTCGCCCAGCCGCGGGCCCAGCCGGGCGAGAGCGAGCGCCCGCACCTCCGGCTTGCTGATCATCGAGTTCCGGTGCGCGAACGCCTCCACCGGCAGCGCCCAGCCCTGCGGCCCGCGGTGGCCGGCGACGGTCACCCGCGACCCGGGACCCAGGTCCTCCGCGGGCAGGACGAGCACGATGTTCGGGTCCTCCCAGGCCATCGCGGCGGCCTGCTCGGGTGTCAGCCGCACCACCCGCTCCCCGGGCAGCCCGAGACGCTCCCCGACGACGAGCACCCGGTCGGTACGACCGGCCAGCGCCGCACCGACCTGCGCCGGGCCACAGGACCGGTCGGTGAGCACGGCGACCTTCGGCTGAGACCGCGCCACCGCGAGCGCCTCGCGCGGGTCGCGCCCGTGGGCGGACACCACGACCGCGTCGTCCCACTCGACGCCGGCCCGGCCGAAGGCGACGGCGACGCTGCTCAGCGCCGGCAGCACCTCCACCGGCGCCACCTCGACCGGCAGCGCCTCGACCGCCCGCGCCTCCACCGCCCGCGCCTCGACCGGCGCCACCTCGACCGCCAGCGCCTCGACCGCCCGCGCCTCCACCGCCCGCGCCTGCACCGCCCGGCGCACTGCGCGCACGACGCCGAAGAACCCGGGATCGCCGGAGGCGAGGACCACGACGTCACCCGGTTCGGCGGCCGCCGCCTGCAGCGCGCCGACCGGGTCGTCGCGCAGAACGACCGTCGGCACCCCCTCAGGCAGCCGGACCTCCTGCAGGTGCCGGCGCCCGCCGACCACCAGCGCCGCACCGTCCAGCCGCTGCTGTGCGGCGGACGGCAACGGGCCGCCGTCGTACCCGATCACCGTGATCACCCTGTCACCCAAGCATTCTCGGTCGCGGCAACGATGCCGGCTCCGGCCGGGTCGACCATCGCGACGCGCGCCGGCAGGCCGCTGAAGCGGGTGAGCACGGCCGCCACCCGGGCGCAGAGCAGATCGCCCGCCGGCCGCAGCAGCCCGGCCGCCTCCCACTGCTCGTAGGCGTGCCGCGCGGTGTTCGCACCGCGCACCCCGTCGGCCAGCGCGTCGTCGCCGCCGGCCTCGCGGGTCACCTCGACGAGCACCGAGGTGTCGACCCGGCTCTTGGTGTAGTGGGTCATCAGCACCCCGCTCGCCAGCTTGGTCAGCTTGCCGGCCATCCCGACGAACACCACTTCGGACAGGCCGTGCTCGACGGCCTGGCGCAGCGCGGCGCCGGTAAAGTCGCCGACCTCGACGAAGCAGACCTCCGGCAGGTCCGGCAGCATCCGCATCGCCGCCTTCTCGGTGCGCCCGCCGGTCGCCAGCACCAGCGTCGGCTCGCCCTGTGCTGCCATCACCGAGACCGCCTGCACCACCGAGGCGCGCCACGACTCGGTGGAGAAGGGGCGTACGACGCCGGTGGTCCCGAGGATGCTGATGCCGCCGAGGATCCCGAGCCGGGCGTTGGTCGTCTTCTTCGCGCGCTTCTCCCCGTCGGGCACGCTGATCACGACGTGCACCCCGCGTACCTCCAGATCCACGACCGCACCCACGTTGTGGCGGATCATCTGGCGCGGGACCGGGTTGATGGCCGGTCCACCGACCTCGAGGCCCAACCCGGGCTTGGTGACGACGCCGACACCCACGCCACCGTCGAGCTGCAGCCCGGGCGCTGCCGCCCACCGCACGGTGGCGGTCAGGTGCGCACCGTGGGTGACGTCCGGGTCGTCGCCGGCATCCTTGACGACGACCGCCTCGGCGCCGTCGGCGGAGACGTCGCAGCGCTCCACGGCGAACGGGATGACCCGCGCGTCCGGTAGGTCCACCTCCACCGAGCGCTGGACCTGCTGCGTCAGCAGCGCGGTGGCCGCGGCCTTGGCGGCGGCCGCGCTGCAGGTCCCGGTCGTCCAGCCGCTGCGCAGCGGGCCGGTGCGCACCTTCGCCGTCCGCGGCAGGTCCGGCTCGCGCAGCTCCGGGTCGGTCACGGCGTTCTGGTGGCCGGCACGGCGGCCCGGAGCCCCTCGTCCCGCGCCCGGAGCTGGGCCCGCCGAGCCTGGTCCTCGACCTTGCGGTGCTCGTGGAAGTGCCCCGGGTGGTAGAGGTGCGACCGGGTGCCCCCCGAGGCCAGCGCCGGCCCGACCAGCACCAGGGTGTGCTTGTAGAGCTTGTGCTCCCGCACTTTCGCCGCCAGCTCGCCCAGCCGGCACTCGAAGACGAGCTCGTCCGGCCAGGTGACCGCGTAGCCCACCACGCAGGGGGTGTCCTCGTCGTAGCTGCCCGCCGCCAGCAGCTCGTCCTGCAGCTGCCTGGTCCGAGCCGCCGACAGGAACAGCGCCATCGTCGTGCCGTGCTCGGCGAAGGCGCGAACCGACTCCCCCGACGGCATCGGCGTCTTGCCGCCCTCGAGCCGGGTCAGTACGACCGACTGGGCGACCTCGGGGATGGTCAGCTCGCGCTGCACGACGGCCGCCACGGCGCTGAAGCTGCTCACGCCCGGGATCACCTCGGTCTCCAGCCCGAGCGCGGTGCACAGCTCGTGCTGCTCCTGCGTCCCGCCCCACAGCGCCGGGTCGCCGGAGTGGATCCGGGCGACCAGCAGCCCGTCCCGCGCGGCGCGCTCGTAGTGCCCGCGGATGCCCTCCAGCGAGTGCTCCGCGCTGTTGACGACGAGGGCGTCGGGCCGGGCGTGCTGCAGCACGTCCTCGTGCACGAGAGATGCTGCCCAGATGACGATGTCGGCCTCGCCGATGCGCTGGGCGGCGCGCAGGGTCAGCAGGTCGGCGGCGCCCGGGCCGGCGCCGACGAAGCACACCCGGCCGATCACAGCTTGCCTCCCCGGGTCGTGCGGCGGGCCGGCACGATCACCGTCGAGAGGTACGGCGCGCCCGCCGGTGCCTCGACGGCCGGAGCCACGACCTGGTCGGCCAGCCCGAGCGAGGCGCCGTACACCGCACCGTCGAGTCGGTCGTGCCGCCGCAGCACCTCGAGCAGCGCCGGCATGTGCCGGCCGCCCTTGTAGGCCACGACCGAGTCGAAGTGGGTCAGCGCCTGCTCGAACTGCTCGATGCCGGCGGTCAGGGGCAGCAGGGCGAGCGACTCGGCGCCCTCGCACAGGACGGTGCCCGACCGGGCCGCCAGGTCCTGCATCGCGGTGATGCCGGGCACCGTCGACACCTGCACCGCCGGCACCCGCTCGCGCACCGCGTCGGCCAGGTAGGTGAAGGTGCTGTAGACGTTCGGGTCACCGATCGTCGCGAAGGCGACCGTGCCGCCTGTCCCACGCAGCTGCGCGGCGACGGCGTCGGCCGCGGCCTCCCAGGCCGACAGCCGGTCCGCGCTGGCGCCGCCGCGGTCGTCCAGGGCAAAGACCAGCCGGCGCAACCGGTCGTGCGACACGTGCGCGCGCACCGTCGCCTCGGCGCGACCCTGCTCGCCGGAGTCCATCACCGGCACGACGACCAGGTCGGCCTCCTGCAGGACCCGGACGCCCTTCACCGTGACCAGCTCCGGGTCGCCCGGTCCGACACCGACACCGATCAGGCGCATGCCGCTGCCCCCTCCGCCGCCGCGACGAAGCCGGCCGCCGCCTCGGGCACACCGGCCCAGTGCAGGTGCAGGTAGGAGGCGTGCACGCCGTCCTGCACGAACCCCTCGCCGTTCTCCCACGCGGGGGTGCCGCTGCCCTGCACGGTCGTGCGGTGGAACTCATGGCCGGTCACCGGGCCGGCCGGCATCCAACTCGCGCCCGCGGCCTTGGTCTCCTGGTAGCCCAGGGTCAGCCGCGGCGTCATCGCCCCGGAGGCCGGCAGGACGCCGCACATCGGCCGTCCGTCGAGCTCCGCACACAGGTAGAGCAGGCCGGCGCACTCCGCGGCGATCGGCGCCCCCCGTCGTGCCAGATCGGAAACAGCCTGCCGCAGAGGAGCATTGGCGGACAGCTGCTCGGCGTAGATCTCGGGGAAACCCCCGCCGATGACCAGGCCGGCCGCGCCCTCGGGCAGCTGCTCGTCGCGCAACGGGTCGACCACCACGACGTCCGCGCCTGCGGCCGTCAGCAGCTCCGGCGTCTCGGCGTAGGAGAAGGTGAACGCCGGTCCGCCGGCCACGGCGAGGACCGGTCGGCGGGCGGGCGCCGCGGCCGGCGGCGACCACGGCTCGTCGGCCAGGTCCGGAGCGGAGCGCGCGAGGGCGAGCAGCGCGTCCAGGTCGAGGCTGCGGGCGCACAGCTCGCCGAGCCGCCGCACACTGGCCACCGCCTCGGGGGCACGCTCGGCGGCCGGCACCAGCCCGAGGTGGCGGCTGGGCGTGGCCACCGCGTCGTCGCGACGCAGCACGCCGAGCACCGGCACGACGCCCTCGAGCGCCTCGCGCAGCAGGGCCTCGTGCCGGTCGCTGCCGACCCGGTTGAGAACGACGCCGGTGAGCCGGACCGCCGGGTCGTAGGTCCGGAATCCGTGCACGAGGGCGGCGATCGAGCGCGACATCGAGGCGGCGTCCACGACCAGCACCACGGGCGAGCCGATCAGGCCGGCCACGTGGGCGGTGGAGCCGGTCGTCGTGGCGGCGCGGCCGTCGAACAGCCCCATGACGCCCTCGACGACCGCCACGTCGCAGCCGGCCGCGCCGTGCAGCAGCAGCGGCCGGATCCGCTGCTCGCCGACGAGCACCGGGTCCAGGTTGCGGCCCGGCCGGCCGGTCGCGAGGGCGTGGTAGCCGGGGTCGATGTAGTCTGGGCCGATTTTGTGCGGCGAGACCCGCAGGCCACGCGACGCGAGTGCCGCCATCAGCCCGGTGGCCACGGTGGTCTTGCCGGCGCCGGAGGACGGCGCCGCGACGACCAGCCGCGGCAGGCTCACCACTCGATCCCCCGCTGGCCCTTCTGGCCGGCGTCCATCGGGTGCTTGACCTTCGTGGTCGACATGACGAGGTCGGCGGCCTCGACCAGCGCCGGGTGCGCGTCGCGGCCGGTGACGACGACGTGCTGGTTGCCTGGGCGGTCGCGCAGCGTCCGTACGACCTCGTCCACGTCGACCCAGCCCCACGTCATCGGGTAGGTGAACTCGTCGAGTACGTAGAAGCGGTAGGTCTCGGCCGTCAGGTCGCGCTGCACCTGCCGCCAGCCCTCGAGCGCGTTCGCGGCGTGGTCGGAGTCGGTGCCGGACTTGCGGGTCCAGGACCAGCCCTCGCCCATCTTGTGCCAGGCCACCGTGCCGCCCTGGCCGCTCTCGCCGAGGACGCGCAGTGCGGTCTCCTCGCCCACCTTCCACTTCGCGCTCTTGACGAACTGGAAGACCCCGATCGGCCAGCCCTGGTTCCAGGCGCGCAGCGCCAGACCGAAGGCGGCGGTGGACTTGCCCTTCATCTCGCCGGTGTGCACGACGAGCAGCGCGCGGTTACGCCGCTGGCGGGTGGTCAGCCCGTCGTCCGGCACGTTCTCCGGCACGCCCTGCGGCATCTACGCCACTGCCTTCACGACCCGGGTGAGGCTGTCGGCGCTCAGCTCCTCGAGCCGCAGCGCGACGCCGCCGAGCTGCTCGCCGAGGGTGGCGGCCAGGCCGAGCCGGACCGGACCGCTCTCGCAGTCGACGACGACGCAGGCCGCCCCGCTGCGGGCCAGGTGCGCGGCGGCGAGCTCGGGCGACGGCCCGCTGGTGTGCCGGCCGTCGGTGACGACCACCACCAGCGCCCGGCGCGCGCGATCGCGCACCTGCTCCACCCGGAGCACCTCCGCCGCACGCAGCAGCCCCTGGGACACCGGCGTGCGGCCACCGGTCGGCAGGGACTGCAGGCATGCGGCGGCGGCGTCCACGCTGCTGGTCGGCGGGAGCACGAGGTCGGCCGTGGCGCCACGGAAGCTGACCAGCGCGACCTTGTCGCGGCGCTGGTAGGCATCGGTGAGCAGGCTCAGCACCGCCCCTTTCACGGCACTCATCCGCGAACGCGCCGCCATCGAGCCGGAGGCGTCCACGACGAACAGCACCAGGTTGCCCTCGCGGCCCTCGCGGACCGCCTCGCGCAGGTCGCTCGCCCGTAGCAGCACGCCGTCGCCGGAGCGGCCCCGGGGCCGCTGGTGCGGAGCGGCGGCGCGCAGCGTGGCGGTCAGGTGCAGCGACTCCAGCCGGCCGGCGGGCAGCCGGGCGCCGGTGAGCCGGCCGCTGCCCCCCTGTGTGCGGGACCGGCGGCCGGAGGCGCCGGCGCGCCGGTTGACCCCGGGCACCGACAGCAGCACCGGGTCGAAGGCGGGGCCGGCCGCGGCGGCCGGCTGCTCCTGCTCCCCCGGCCGCGGTGCGTCCGACGAACCGGGCGCCCCAGCCTCGGGTCGGTCGGACGCAGCGGCCGGGTCGGTGGCGGAGTCGGCGGCGGGGTCGACCGGGGGTGGCGCGCCGCCACCGGACGGGCCGCCGTCGGACGGGCCGCCGTCCGACGGGCCGTCGCCGGACGTGCCGCTGCCCTCGTCCTCGGGCTCGACCGAGGACAGCGCGTCGTCGAGCTGCTGCTCGTCCAGACCGGGCGCCTCGAAGGGGGTGCGCCGTCGCCGGTGCGGCAGCGCGAGCCGGGCCGCGGTCCGCACGTCCTCGGTCGTCACCTCGTCGCGGCCGGCCCACGCGGCCAGCGCCACTGCGGCCTTGGCCGTCACCAGGTCGGCGCGCAGGCCGTCGACGTCGAAGGCGGCGCAGACGGTGGTGACCTCCCGCAACGCCTGGTCGCCCAGCACCACCCGCGGCAGCCGCTCGCGGGCGGCGGCGATCTGCGCGGCCAGCGTCGCGTCCGAGTCGGCGTACGCCGCCGCGAAGGCCGCGGGATCGGCCTCGTAGGCCAGGCGGCGCCGGACGACGTCGGCGCGCTCGACCGGGTCCCGCGTGGCGGCGACCTCGACGGTGAGCCCGAAGCGGTCGAGCAGCTGCGGACGCAGCTCACCCTCCTCGGGATTCATCGTGCCGACCAGCAGGAAGCGTGCGGCGTGCCGCACCGACACGCCCTCCCGCTCGACGTAGGAGGTGCCCAGCGCCGCGGCGTCGAGCAGCAGGTCGACCAGGTGGTCGTGCAGCAGGTTGACCTCGTCGACGTAGAGCACCCCGCGGTGCGCCGAGGCGAGCAGCCCCGGCTCGTACGCCGAGATCCCTGTGGTCAGAACCTTCTCGAGGTCCAGCGACCCGACCAGACGGTCCTCCGACGCACCCACCGGCAGCTCGACGAGGCGGGCCGGGCGGGTGACCGCGCAGGCGTGCCGCTCCAGGTCCGGGCAGGCCGGGTCCGGCAGCGCCGGGTCGCAGGAGAAGCGGCAGCCCTCGGCCACCGCGACGGCCGGCAGCAGCGCCGCCAGCGCGCGCACCACGGTGGACTTCGCGGTTCCCTTCTCACCGCGCACGAGCACCCCCCCGACGGCGGGAGAGACGGCGTTGACGACGAGCGCGAGCCGCAGGTCGTCGAGGCCGACGACGGCGGTGAAGGGGTACGGGGGCGCGCTCACGAGGGATGGTGCCTTCCTCGGGGTCCGCGCCCCGGGTGGTCGGATCGACGAAAGGAGTGTCTGGCTCCCGATCCGCTGAGCGGCTCGGTCACAGTGGCGGGACCGCGCCGGGGTCGCACCGGCTTCCTCCTCGTCCGTCGCTTCAGCAGCGAGGGTAGTCCCCTGCACCTCCACGTACGGTGCGCGGGACACCCGGTAGCAAGGAGCCCCAGACATGACGACCGCCGACCCGCTCCCGACGACGTTCGTGCCGCGGCACACCCCGCCGGGCCGCCGGACCGCGGTGCTTCTCCTGACCTGCCCCGACACCCGCGGCATCGTGGCTGCCGTCGCCGACTTCCTGGCCCGGCACGGCGCGAACATCGTGGAGGTGGACCAGCACACCGACCACCATGACGACGTCTTCTTCCAGCGGGTGGAATTCGAGCTCGAGGGATTCGACCTGCAACCGGAGGAGGTGCTGCCGGCGTTCCGGGAGGTCAGCGAGCGGTTCTCGATGGAGTGCGAGTTGCAGCTGCCCGAGCACGTGACGCGCATCGCGGTACTGGCCTCCCGGCAGCCGCACTGCCTGCTCGACCTGCTCGCCCGCTGGTGGACCGGAGAGCTGCACGCGGAGCTCGCCTTCGTCGCCAGCAACCACCCCGACCACGCCGAGGCCTGCGCGTTCTTCGGGGTCCCCTTCCACCACCTGCCGGTCGGTCCCGGCGGCAAGGCCGCGCAGGAGGGCCGGCTGCTCGAGCTGCTGGAGCAGGCGGACGTCGAGCTGATCGTGCTGGCGCGCTACATGCAGGTGCTCAGCGAGGACCTGGTGGCGCGCTACCCGCACGCGATCATCAACATCCACCACTCGCTGCTGCCGGCCTTCGTCGGCGCCCAGCCCTACCGGCAGGCGTACGAGCGGGGGGTCAAGGTGATCGGCGCGACGGCGCACTACGCGACGGCCGAGCTCGACCAGGGTCCGATCCTCGCGCAGGACGTGGCGCGGGTCACCCACCGCGACTCGGTGGAGGACCTGGTCGCCCGAGGCCGCGACCTGGAGGCGCTGGTGCTGGCCCGTGCGGTGCGGCTGCACCTGGCTGCGAAGGTGCTCGTCTACGGCAACCGGACCGTCGTCTTCGGCTGAACAGCAGGGGCACCGGGCGGCACGAAGGGCAGACCGGCGGGCGCACCGTGCTCGAGCAGCCGCAGGACGGCGGCGGTGTCGAGGTGGTCGGCGACCAGGTCGCCGAGCGCGTCCAGCCGCGCCTGGCGGACCGCCGCGAACGACCCGGTCCCCGGGCTCCAGTCGCGGCCGGTCGCGGCGGCGACCTCCGCCAGCAGTGCCCGGCGCAGGCCGTCGCTCTCCAGCGCGCCGTGCCAGACGGTGCCGGCGACGCCGCCGACGCGGCAGCCGCCGGGGAAGTCCTCCCCGCCGTCGGCCGTCAGCACGCCGTGGTGGATCTCGTACGCCGTCGTCACCGGGTGCCCGGCGTAGGAACCGGTGGGGCGGGCCAGGACCTTCCCGGAGCCGAAGACGGTGCGCACCGGCAGCAGCCCGAGGCCGTCGACCGTCCCGGCGCGGGACTCCACGTCGTCCTCGACGGTGCGGCCGAGCATCTGGTAGCCGCCGCAGATGCCCAGGACAGGGAGCTCCTTGGCCGCCCGGTCCATCAGCACCCGGTCCAGGCCGCGCCCCCGCAGCCAGGCCAGGTCGGCGACGGTGGCCCGGCTGCCGGGCAGCACCACCAGATCGGCGTCCGCCAACTCCTCGGCCGTGGTCGCGAAGCGGACCAGCACCCCGGGCTCGCTGCGCAGCGCGTCGACATCGGTCCAGTTGGACAGCCTCGGGAAGCGCACCACCGAGACCCGCAGGACGTCCCGGCCGGCCGGCGGGAGCGGGGCGACCGGCACGCTCAGCCCCAGGGAGTCCTCGACGTCGAGCTCCAGGCCCTCGGTCCACGGCAGCACGCCGAACGTCCGCCGGCCGGTCAGCCGCTGCAGCATCTCCAGCCCCGGTTCGAGCAGCCGCACGTCGCCGCGGAACTTGTTCACCACGAAGCCGCAGACCAGCGCCTGGTCCTGCGGCGAGAGCAGCGCGAGGGTGCCGAACAACGCCGCGAACACGCCGCCGGGGTTGATGTCGCCGACCACCAGGACCGGTAGTTGCGCGGCGCGGGCCAGGCCGAGGTTGGCGATGTCGGTGGTCCGCAGGTTGATCTCTGCCGGTGAGCCGGCGCCCTCGCAGACCACCACGTCGTAGCGCCGGCGCAGGTCGGCCAGGCAGTCCAGCGAGATCTCCAGCAGCGCGGCCTTGTGCTCGCGGTAGGACAGTGCGGAGACCTCCGCCCACGGCCGCCCGAGGACCACGACCTGCGAGCTCTGATCGCTGCCCGGCTTGAGCAGCACCGGGTTCATGGCGGCCTCCGGCTCGATGCCGGCGGCCGCGGCCTGCATCGCCTGGGCCCGTCCGATCTCGGCACCGTCCAGCGTCACGGCGGAGTTGAGCGACATGTTCTGCGCCTTGAACGGCGCCACCCGCACGCCCTGCCGGGCCAGCCAGCGGCACAGCCCTGCGGTCAGCACCGACTTGCCCGCGTCGGAGGTGGTGCCGGCGACCAGCAGGGCGCCGCGGGTCATCGCCGCCCCCGGTCGAGCAGCAGCCGGGCGCCCGCGACCAGCACCCCGGCGCCGACGGTCACGGCAAGCGAGAGCCTCGCGGCCCGCGTGATGTCGGCCACCTCGGGTGCGGGTCCGTTGCCGAGCAGGGGGCGCTGCTCGACCCGGCCGGCGTAACACAGCCGGCCGCCCAGAGTGCGGCCGAGCGCGCCGGCGAACGCCGCCTCGACCGGGCCGGCGTTGGGGCTCGGGTGCCGGTGCCCGTCCCGCCGGCGGACCCGCAGCGCCTGCGCGCGGCTGCCACCGACGACAGGAGCGAACGCGACGGCCAGGGCGGCAGTCAGCCGGGCCGGCAGCAGGTTGGCGACGTCGTCGGCGCGCGCGGCCGCCCAGCCGAACCGCTCGTAGCGCGGGGAGCGGTGGCCGACCATCGCGTCGAGGGTGTTCACCGCGCGGTAGGCCAGCAGCCCCGGAACCCCTGCGACGGCGCCCCAGACCAGTGGCCCGACGACGGCGTCGGAGGTGTTCTCGGCGACCGACTCGACCGTGGCGCGCGCCAGTCCCGCGCCGTCCAGCGCGGCCGGGTCCCGGCCGCACAGATGCACCAACCGGGCGCGCGCGGCAGGCAGGTCCCCGGCGTCGAGGTGCCCGGCCATGGTCGCCGCCTCGCGCCGCAGGCTGGTCCCGCCGACGACGGCCCAGGTCGCGAGGGCGGTCACGGCGGCGCGCCCCGCCGGGCCGGGCAGCGCCCGCTGCAGGCCCGCGCCGGCAGCGGCCGCGCCGCCGGTCAGCACCAGCGTGTAGCCGGCGCCGGCCGCGCGCGAGTCGTGGTGGACCCGGCGCTCCAGTGCCGCGGCCAGCAGCCCGAAGCCGGCGACGGGATGGCCCCGCTGCGGGTCGCCCAGCAGCGCGTCGGCGGCCAGCCCGGCAGCCAGCCCCGCCGCGACCGGCCAGGCAGCTCCAGGCACGCCGGCGAGCCTAGCCGGGGTCTCCGCGACCCCCGCGGCCCGAGAGGCGCGGATCGGGCGGAAGCGGCACCCGGACACCCGAGCGGATGCGATTCTGGAGCCGTGTCCCGTCCCCTCCTGCTCGCCGTCGCCGTGGCCCTGTCGACCGCCTGCGGTGCGACCGCCCCGACCACTGGCCCGACCGCCGGTGCGACCGCGTCCCCGTCGCCGACCGCCGCCGCCCCGTCGTCCCCGGCCGCTGCGCCGACGCCACCCGCAGCATCGGCGTTGCCGTCGGCGGTCGCCCGGCCGGTGTGGGTCGTCGGCGCGTCGCCGCTGCCGCTGCGGCCGGACGGCTTCGGCCAGGTGCTGCCGACACCGAAGGTGCTGCGTGACCGCCGGATGACCGCGGCCAGCACGCTTCCGCCGCCTCCTGGCGGCCGCTTCACGGCGACCGTCGCGGCGATCGGTCCGGAGGTGCGCACGCGCATGGGCGAGAGCTGGTCGCCCGCCTGCCCGGTGGGGCTGAAGGACCTGCGCTACCTGACGGTGTCGTTCCGCGGCTTCGACGGCGCCGCGCACACCGGCGAGCTCGTGGTCAACGCCTCGGCGGCCGGCGACGTGGTCGAGGTGTTCCGCTCGCTGTTCACGCAGAACTTCCCGATCGAGGAGATGCGGCTGCCGACGACGGCCGACTTCACCGCCGCCCCGACCGGTGACGGCAACAACAGCGCGTCCTACGTCTGCCGGGCCGCGCGCGGACAGAAGACCTGGTCGCAGCACGCCTACGGGCTGGCGGTCGACATCAACCCGTTCCACAACCCGCTCGTCAAGCGGGACCTGGTGGTCCCCGAGCTGGCCGGCGCCTACGCCGACCGCGCCGACGTCCGGCCCGGCATGCACGTGGCCGGGGGGCCGGCCGTACGCGCGTTCGCCGCCGCCGGCTGGTCCTGGGGCGGCGACTGGCGCAGCAGCAAGGACTACATGCACTTCAGCGCGAACGGCCGCTGAACCACCCGTACCGGGAAGCCGGTGGCTATCCCCCCTCGAGGTCCCCCTCGAGCTCGAGGTAGACACGCCTCAGCCCGTCCAGCGTCTCCTGCGACGGCTGCTCCCACAGCCCGCGGTCGGCCGCCTCGAGCAGCCGCTCGCTGATGCCGCGCAGGGCCCACGGGTTCGACTTCTGCATGAACGCCCGGTTGGTCTCGTCGAAGACGTAGGCCGAGGCGAGCTTCTCGTACATCCAGTCGTCGACGACGCCGGCGGTGGCGTCGTAGCCGAACAGGTAGTCGACGGTGGCCGCGAGCTCGAAGGCGCCCTTGTAGCCGTGCCGCTGCATCGCCGAGATCCACTTGGGGTTCACGACCCGGGCGCGGAAGGCGCGGTGCGTCTCCTCCTGCAGGGTGCGGGTCTTCACCGTGTCCGGCACCGCGCTGTCGCCGACGTAGGCCTCCGGCGACTCGCCCGTCAGCGCGCGGACCGCCGCGACCATGCCGCCGTGGTACTGGAAGTAGTCGTCGCTGTCGACGATGTCGTGCTCGCGGGTGTCCTGGTTCTTGGCCGCCACGCGCATCCGGGTGTAGACGCGCTCCATGTCCCGGCGGGCCGGCGCGCCGTCCAGCCCCTTGCCGTAGGCGTAGCCGCCCCAGACGGCGTAGACCTCGGCCAGGTCGGCGTCGGTCTTCCAGTCGCGGCTGTCGATGAGCGGGAGGAGACCCGCGCCGTACGCCCCGGGCTTGCTGCCGAAGATGCGCGCGGTCGCGCGGCGCTCGTCGGTGCCCTCGGCCAGGTCGGCCTGGACGTGCGCGCGCAGGAAGTTGGACTCCGCCGGCTCGTCGAGCGCGGCCACCATCCGCACCGCGTCGTCGAGCATCTCGACGACGTGCGGGAAGGCGTCGCGGAAGAAGCCGCTGATCCGCAGCGTGACGTCGACCCGCGGCCGGCCCAGCTCCTCGAGCGGGACCACCTCCAGGTCCGTGACCCGGCGGGAGGCCCTGTCCCACACCGGTGTGACGCCGAGCAGCCACAGGACCTCGGCGATGTCGTCGCCGGCCGTGCGCATCGCGCTGGTGCCCCAGACGACGAGCCCGACGGAGGCGGGGTACTCGCCGTGGTCGGCGAGATAGCGACTCAGCAGCGAGTCACCGAGCGCCACGCCGACGGCCCAGGCGTTCTGAGACGGGATCGCCTTGGGGTCGACGGAGTAGAAGTTGCGACCTGTCGGGAGTACGCCCACCAGCCCCCGGGTCGGCGAGCCCGAAGGGCCGGCCGGCACGAAGCCCCCGGACAGGCCGTGCAGCAGGTTGCCCAGCTCGTCGGTCGTGCGGGCCAGCCGCGGGACGACCTCCTGGCAGGCGAAGCGCAGCACGGCGTTGACGTCAGGAACCGCCCGGTCGAGCACGCCCTCGACCACGCCGTCCACGGCCTCGGCCGACCACTGCGCCTCGTCCACCGCGAGGACCAGCTCGCGCGCCATCGACTCCAGCCGGTCGGCCTGCACCCGGTCGTCCTCCGACAGGTCGTAGGCCGCGCCCAGCGCGCGGCGCAGCCCGGGCAGCGAGCCGGCCTGGCCGCCCCAGGTCTGCTGAGCGCGCAGGATCCCCAGCACCAGGTCGACCCGCGGCAGCTCCACCGGCGCCTGCCCGAGGATGTGCAGCCCGTCGCGGATCAGGACGTCCTTGACCTCGCAGAGGTAGCCGTCGACGTGCAGCAGGAAGTCGTCGAACTCCTCCTCGCTCGGCGTCTCCGACACGTGCAGGTCGTGGTGCAGCTGCGCGGCGGTGACGAGGTCCCAGATCTGCCCGCGGATGGTCGGCAGCTTGGCCGGGTCCATCGCCTGCACCTGCGCGTACTCGTCGAGCAGCTGCTCGAGCTGGGCCATCTCGTCGTAGGACTCGGCCCGCGCCATCGGCGGCACGAGGTGGTCGACGACGGTGGCGTGCGCGCGGCGCTTGGCCTGGGTGCCCTCGCCGGGGTCGTTGACGATGAACGGGTAGAGCAGCGGCAGGTCGCCGAGCACCGCGTCCGGGGCGCAGCCGGCGGACAGCCCGAGGCCCTTGCCGGGCAGCCACTCGAGCGTGCCGTGCTTGCCGAGGTGGACCACGGCGTGCGCACCGAAGCCACCCGCGGACTCGGGCTGTGCCAGCCAGCGGTAGGCGGCCAGGTAGTGGTGCGACGGCGGCAGGTCCGGGTCGTGGTAGATCGCGATCGGGTTCTCGCCGAAGCCCCGCGGCGGCTGGATCGCCAGCACGACGTTGCCGTACTGCAGCGCGGCGAGGACGATCTCGTCGCCGTCGACGTAGAGCGACCCGGGCGGGCTCCCCCAGTGCTCGACCATCGACTCCTGCAGCTCCGCCGGAAGGGTGGCGAACCACCGCTGGTAGTCGGCCAGCGGCACCCGCGCGACGGCCGCCTGCAGCTGCTCCTCGGTCAGCCACTCCACGTCGTGGCCGCCGGCGGCGATCAGCGTGTGGACCAGCGTGTCGCCGTCCTCGGGAAGACAACCTGGTCCGCCGCCGGCAGGACCGCCGACGTCGTAGCCGGCCTCGCGCATCTCCTGCAGTAGCCGGACCGCGCTGGCCGGCGTGTCGAGCCCGACGGCGTTGCCCACGCGTGAGTGCTTGGTCGGGTAGGACGACAGCACCAGCGCGATCTTCTTCTCGGCGTTCGGCAGGTGCCGCAGCCGGGCGTGCGCGACCGCGATGCCCGCCACGCGCGACGCCCGCTCCGGGTCGGCGACGTAGGCGGGCACGCCGTCCTCCCCCGTCTCCTTGAAGGAGAACGGCACCGTGATCAGCCGGCCGTCGAACTCGGGGATCGCGACCTGCATCGCCGCGTCGATCGGGGCGGCGCCGGCGTCGGAGGCGTCCCAGTCGGCCCGGCTGCTGGTCAGGCACAGCGCCTGCAGCACCGGTACGTCCAGCCGGCCGAGCGCGGTGGCATCCCAGCCCTCGCTGTCGCTGGCGTCGGAGCCGCCACTGGCCAGCACGGTCACCACGAGCGCGTCGACGTCGGACAGCAGCTCGTCGACCACGGGCAGCCGCCCCTCGCCGTCCGGCCGCAGCGACCCGACGTAGACCGGCCGGGCGTTGGCACCGGCCGACTCGATCGCGTCGCACAGCACGTCGACGAAGGAGGTGTTGCCGGACAGCTCGTGTGCGCGGTAGAAGACGACACCGATCGTCGGGCGCGAGGCGTCGACGTCGCGCCCGCCCCGCAGGCCGTACGCCGGCAGAGCCATCGGCGGGGCGAACCCGACACCGGTGAGCAGCACGGTGTCGGACAGGAACGCCGCCAGCTCCCGCAGGTTGGCGCTGCCGCCCTCGCGCAGGTAGGCCGCGGCATCCGCGACGACACCGGCCGGCACCGTCGAGGCGTCGGCCAGCTCGGCGTCCAGGGCGCCCTCGCCGCCGACGGCGATTAGCGGGATCCGCCGCTCGACGCAGGCGCTGCGCAGCGCGTCGAAGGATTCCCACGCCCGGCGCCCGCCGAGCAGCCGCACGACGACCACGTGCACGCCGTCGAGCAGGGCGACCGGGTCCTCGACCCGGGACGGGTTGGCCAGCCGCAGCTCGAGCGCCGGGTCGGCTACCGCCCGGGCGGCGAGCAGGTCGGTGTCGGCGGTGGACAGGAGCAGGAGCGTCACCGGGACAGTCTGGCCCACCGGAGGTCCGGGGCCGGCGACGGTCAGCTGGCCTTGTCCGCCACCCCGGCGCTGTCGAAGGTGGCGACGTCGCGCAGCACCCGGGCCGCCGCCTGCACCAGCGGGAGCGCCAGCACGGCGCCGGAGCCCTCACCGAGCCGCAGGTCGAGGTCGATCAGCGGTCGTAGCCGCAGCGCCTCCAGTGCCCGGGCGTGGCCGGGCTCGGCGGAGCGGTGGCCGGCCAGCGCGGCGACCAGCGCGTCGGGGTGCAGCGCGGCGGCGACGAGGGCGGCGGACCCGGCGATGACACCGTCCAGGACGACCGGCACCCGCAGTGCCGACGCGCCGAGCAGGAAACCCACGAGCGCGGCGTGCTCCAGCCCGCCGACGGCGGCGAGGACGCCGAGCGGGTCGGCCGGGTCCGGGGCGTGCAGCGCGAGCGCGCGCCGTACGACGTCGATCTTGACGGCGAGCGTCGCGTCGTCGACGCCGGTCCCGCGACCGGTCACCTCGGCCGGGTCCAGATCCAGCATCGCGGCGATCAGCGCGGCGGAGGCGGTGGTGTTGGCGATGCCCATGTCGCCGGTGAGCAGGCAGCGGGCTCCTTCCGCGACCAGCTCGCGGGCGACGGTGATGCCCACCTCGACCGCCGCGACGGCCTGCGCGCGCGTCATGGCGGGCCCGGTGGTCAGGTCGGCGGTGCCGGCGGCCACCTTGCGGGCACGTAGGGCCGGGTGCGCCGGGAGGTCGCCCGCGACGCCGACGTCGACGACGCACACCTGCGCGCCGGTCTGCGCGGCCAGCGCGTTCACCACCGCGCCGCCGGCCAGGAAGTTGCCGACCATCTGGGCGGTGACCTCCTGCGGCCACGGCGTCACCCCCTGGGCATGCACGCCGTGGTCGGCGGCGAAGACGGCGACGGCCGCGGGCGCCGGCAGCGGCGGCGGGTCCAGACCGGCCAGGCCGGCGAGCTGGATCGCGACGTCCTCGAGGACGCCGAGCGAGCCGCGTGGCTTGGTCAACCGCGCCTGGTGCTGCTCGGCGTCGGCCATCGCCTGCCGGTCCAGCGGGCGCAGCTCGGCGAGGGTGGCGTCGATCACGGGGGCTCCTGGGGTCGTGCGTACGGGCGGCGCGTCAGGATGCCACCGGTCGCTGGGGCGGCGGGCGGCCGCCCCGACCCGGGTCGCTCAGCCGGCGCCGACGAGGAGCAGCGTGCCGCCGAAGACGATGCCGCTGACCACCAGCGTGACGAAGGTGTAGCCGAGGATGTCGCGGACCCCGAGCCGGGCGACCGCGAGCAGGGGCAGCGTCCAGAACGGCTGGATCATGTTGGTCCACTGGTCGCCGTACGAGATGGCCATGATGATCGGCGCCGCGTCCACGCCGAGCGACTCGGCGCTGCCCATGAAGATGGGCGCCTGCACGGCGAACTGGCCGCCGCCGGAGGGGACGAACATGTTGAGCAGCCCCGCCGCCAGAAAGGCGAAGAAGCCGAGCGTCGCGGGGGTGGCGATGGCGGCGAAGAACTCGCTCATCACCGCGGCCAGCCCGGTGGTGGTGGTCATGCCCAGGATGCCGGCGTAGAGCGGGTACTGGATGAGGACCTCGCCGACGGTGCGCCCGGCGTCGGTGACCAGGACACCGAGCTCACGGGGCGAGCGGACGATGAGCAGGATGGCAGCGAGGAACGTCCAGTTGACGATGTCCAGCGTGAGGTTGAACCCCTCCTGGGCGAAATACACCACGAGGTAGCCGCAGAGGGCGAGCCCGACGATCAGCGTGACGCTGCGGGCACCGTCGATCCGGTCCGCGACGGTGCGGGCCGGCGCCGTCCCGGTGGTCGGGTCCGCTGTGGCGACCGCGCCGGCGGCGGCCCCCGTCGTCGCCTCGGGGGCGGGTGCCGCCGCCTCGGCCTCGTCGTCCGCGTCCGGCGGCAGCTCGGTGACCGGATCGCCTGCCCGTGGGACCAGCAGCACCATGGCACCGGCGACCGCCAGCAGCGTCACGATCGTCGCGAGGATGTTCCAGCTCGCGAAGGTCGTCTCGGTGACCGGCACGACACCGAACTCCTCGGCGAAGAAGCTGCCCTCTGTCGCGGCGGCCAGCGGTCCTGAGCCGGAGTAGCCCATGTGCCAGACGACGAAGCCGGAGTAGGCCGCGGCGACGAGCAGCGGGTAGTGCAATCGGATGCCCCGCCGCCGGGCGCTCCGGCCGACCTCGAGGGCGAGAATTCCGCCGACGATCAGTCCGAGGCCCCAGCTGATCAGCGAGGCGATACCGGTGACCACGGTGACGAAGGCGTACGCCGCCCGGGGCGTGCGCGGCAGCGACGCGACCCGGACCAGCACCCGGTGCACCGGAGGGGTGTGCGCCAGCGTGTAGCCGAAGATGAGCACCAGCGCGATCTGGGTCATGAAGGCCAGCAGGCCGGACAGGCCGTCCCCCCAGGCCCGGACGACCTCGACGGGTCCCGCGTCGGTGAGACCGAGGGCGAGGCCGGCGACGACGAAGGTCAGCACCGCAGCGAAGACCAGCGAGCTGGGCATGTAGCGCTCGACGAGCGTCACCAGGGGACGGGTGATCGTGCGGAGCATCGGGATGACCTCCAGGACGGGATTCCAGTGCGCGACCGGGACAGCGGTCGTGCCGTGCGGCCTTACTTCACGCGCTTGTCCTCCCCGGCCCACAACCGCTCGCGCAGCACGAACTTCTGCGTCTTGCCGGTGGAGTTCTTGGGCAGCGGACCGAAGAAGATGGCCTCCGGGGCCGGTGCCTTGAAGCGGGCCAGCCGCTCACGGAGATGGTGGACGAGCTCCTCCGCGGTGGCCTGCGCACCCGGCTTGAGGGTGACGAACGCGGCCGGTCGCTCGCCCCATTTCTCGTCGGGCATGGCCACGACCGCGGCGTCCAGGACCGCCGGGTGCTCGGCGAGCGCCTGCTCCACCTCGATCGAGGTGATGTTCTCCCCGCCCGAGACGATGACGTCCTTGCTGCGGTCGCGGATCTCGACGTAGCCGTCCGGGTGCAGCACGCCGAGGTCGCCCGTCCGGAACCAGCCGTCCGGTGTCGCCCGGGCGGTGCCCTCCTCGTCCCGGTAGTAGCCGAGCATCACGTTGTTGCCGCGCAGGGCCAGCTCGCCGAGGGTCGTCCCGTCGCGGGGGACGTCGACGCCGTCGACCAGGACGCGCAACTGCTGGCCGACGGCGTTCCCCACCCCCTGGCGGGACTTGATCCGGGCCTGCTCCTCGAGCGGGAGGGTGCGCCACTCGGGACGCCAGTCGCAGATCACGGCGGGGCCGAAGGTCTCGGTGAGCCCGTAGAGGTGCGTGACGTCGATCTGCAGATCGGCCAACCGGCCCAGGATGGCCGGCGAGGGCGGGGCTCCGCCCGTGCCGACGATGAGCCGGTGCGGGGCGCCGCCCTCCGCAGCCGGGTCGTAGGCGACCGACAGCAGGACGGTGGGCGCACCGTTGAAGTGGTTGACGCCCTCCTCGCGGATCAGCCGCCAGATCTCGCCGGGCTCCACCTTGCGCAGGCAGACGTGCACCCCACCCGCGGCGGTGACCGCCCAGGGGAAGCACCAGCCGTTGCAGTGGAACATCGGCAGCGTCCACAGCGACACCGTGTCCGCGGTGAGCTGCAGGTGGTAGGCCATCGCGAGGGCCTGCAGGTAGGCGCCGCGCGGGTGATACATCACGCCTTTCGGCCGCCCGGTCGTCCCGCTGGTGTAGTTCAGGGACAGCAGCGAGGTCTCGTCCTCGAGCGGCCGGCAGAGCGGCGTCGCCTCGGCCAGCAGCTGCTCGTACTCGTCGTCGGCGCCGCCGGCCTGCACGAGCCGGACGTCGAAAGGCACTGCGGCAGCGATCTTGTGCGCGGTCTCGGCGAAGTCGTGGTCGTAGACGAGAACCTTCGCCTCCGCGTGCTCGATGACGTACGCGAGCTCGCGGTCTGCCAGCCGGGTGTTCATCGCGACGAGCACCGCACGCGAGGCCGGTACGCCGTAGTGGGCCTCGAGCATGACGCCGACGTTCGGCGCGAGCACCGCGACACGGTCGCCCGGCACGACCCCGAGCCGGTCCAGGGCGCCGGCGAACCGCCAGCAGCGGTCGCCGAACTCCGCGTAGGTCAGGCGGCGGTCGCCGTCCACCACGGCCAGCCGGTCGCCGTACACGTGTTCCGAGCGCCGGAGGAAGGACACCGGGTCGAGCGGCTCGAAGGACGTCACTGCCATGCTCTCTCCCGACGTGGTCGGATCCGGACACACCAGAGGACTATCAGACGCTGCTGTGACCTGCGTCACAGGGGCGCCCGGCCCGCCGGGTCAGGTGATGGTGACGCCGCCGTCGACCGCCAGCGTCTGCCCGGTCACGTAGCCGCCGGCGGAGCTGGCGAGGAAGACCAGCGCCGCCGCCAACTCACGCTCGTCACCGGTACGCCCCGCGACCATCCGGCTGGACATGGCCTCCAGGTAGCCCTCCGCGTACTGGTCGGTCATCTCCGAGGTGAAGAACCCGGGAGCGAGCGCGTTGACCCGGATCCCCCTGCGACCGGTCCACTGCTGGGCCAGGTCGCGGGTGAGGCCGATCAGTCCGGCCTTGCTCGCCGCGTAGGCCGCCTGCGGCAGCCCTGCCGTGGTCAGCCCGAGGATGCTGCTGATGTTGACGATGCTGCTGCCCGGCTGCATCACGCGGCCGCACGCCTGCGCCATCCAGTAGCAGCCGTTGAGGTTGACGTCGATCACCGAGCGGAACTGCTCGACGCTCTCGCGAGTCGCCGGCACCGCCGTGCCGACGCCGGCGTTGTTGACCAGCACGTCGACACGGCCGAGCTCCCGGACCGTCTCGTCGACCAGCCGCCGGCAGTCCTGCGGGTCGGCCACGTCGGTCTGCACGGCGAGGGCGCGGCGACCCAGTGACTCGACCATGGCGCGGGTCTCCTGCAGCCGATCGACCCGGCGGGCGCCGAGCGCGACGTCGGCGCCCCAGACGGCGAGGGCCCGCGCGAAGGCGCCGCCCAGGCCGGACGAGGCGCCGGTGACGATCGCCACCTTGCCGTCGAGTCGGAACATGTCCAGCACGCTCATGCAGCAGCTCTCCTTGCGCGAAGGCCCCTCGGACGCGGGGTCAGGACGTGCCTGCCCCTCCGGCGCGGCGCGCGAACCGCCGGTGGGGAACAGACCTGGAAGTCGGCAACGAGCAGCAGGACTCTGCCGTTCGGCGACGAATCTCTGTCTACCCGCCGCCGGAAGGACTGCCATGTCACCCACCAGGGCCACGCGCCGCAGGGCACTGCTGCTGGGGTTCGCGCTCGCCGCCGGCGCGCTCGCCGTCCCCGCCACCCACGCCGCCACCGGAGCGGCCCCGACCGCATCGGCCGTCGACACGGTCAGCCTCGTCCGCGTCGACACCCCGAGCCGCGCCGACAAGGACCGGCTGCTCACCCTCGGGCTCGACCTCACCGAACACGCCGGCGAGGACTTCGTGGAGGTGGTGCTGCACGGCGCCGCCGACGCACAGGTGCTGCGCGAGGCCGGGCTCGACTTCGCCGTCGAGATCGCCGACCTGGCCGACCGCGGCCGCGAGCGCGCCCGCCTCGACGCCGCCTACGCCGCCCGCGTCGCCACCTCGGAGCTGCCGAGCGGCCGCACCGGATACCGCTCACTCGCGGACTACGAGCAGGAGATGGCCGACCTGGCGAAGACCTACCCGACTCTGGTCAAGCCGCTCGAGCTGCCACACGAGACCATCGAGGGCCGCACCGTTCACGGCATCGAGATCACCGAGCAGGTCGCGGCGCAGGACGGCAAGCCGGTCTTCCTGCTGATGGGCCTGCACCACGCGCGGGAATGGCCGTCGGGTGAGCACGCCCTCGAGTTCGCCTACGACCTGGTGCAGGGCTACGGCAGCGACAAGCGGACGACGGACCTGCTGCGGCGGACCCGCGTCGTCGTCGTACCGGTCGTCAACGCCGACGGCTTCCACGACTCCTTCACCGGGGGCAGCGTGATCGACCTGCGGGCCGTGGACGACGGCGGCACCGTGTCGATCCTCGGCACCCCCGGCGCGGCGTACAAGCGCAAGAACTGCCGGCCGGCGGACGGCGTGACGAGCATCCCGCAGGGCACCTGCCCGCTGTCGGTCTCGCAGGGCGGCTTCGGCAACGGCGTCGACCTCAACCGCAACTACGGCGGACTGTGGGGCGGCCCGGGCGCCGACGCGCAGCCGGCGGGCGCGACCTACCGCGGAGAGGGCCCGTTCTCCGAGCCCGAGACCCGCAACATCCAGCACCTGATGTCGACCCGCCAGGTGACCACGATGATCACCAACCACACCTTCAGCAACCTGGTGCTGCGCCCGCCGGGGGTGCGCGCACAGGGCGCGCCGCCGGATGAGAAGGTCTACGAAGCGCTCGGCGCGCGGATGTCACGGCACAACGGCTACGTCAACCAGCCCTCGTACGCGCTCTACGACACCACCGGCACGACCGAGGACTGGAGCTACTACGCCACCGGCGGCCTCGGCTTCACGTTCGAGATCGGCGAGGAGTTCCACCCGCCGTACGAACGCGTCGTGCAGCACTACGTGGGCGGGACCGAGGGCGAGGACCGCGGGGCCGGTGACTTCGTCGACATGGGCAACCGCGAGGCGTACTTCGAGGCACTGGCGGCCACCGCCGATCCCGCTCTGCACAGCGTGCTCGCGGGCAAGGCCCCGGCAGGTGCCACGCTGCGCCTGGTCAAGGAGTTCCCCACCCTGACCTCGCCGGTGGTGAGCCCGACAGGATCCACCGGTCCCCGGCAGGCCCTGCTCGACCGGCTGGAGACCATGCTGAAGGTCGGTCGGGACGGGCGGTTCGAGTGGCACGTCAACCCCTCGACCCGTCCCGCGGTGATGGCCAGGCGCCTGCAGGTGCTGGACGATCCCCTCCACACCGAGAGCTTCGCGGGCGGCCCGACCGTGCCGATCGTCGGGCACGTGGACCACGAGTTCGAGGTCACCGACTCCGGGGTGCAGGCGGTCCAGGTGGACCTGACCTGGCCGACGCCGGACGACATGGACCTCGAGGTCTACCGCAAGAAGGACGGCGAGCTGCACAAGGTCGGCAGCTCCGGCGGCTTCGTCTTCGCCAAGGAGCAGGTGTTCCTCGAGGACGTCAGCCCCGGCAGCTACGTCGCCCGGGTGATCAACTTCGCCTCCGCCACGCCGACCTACCAGGTCGACGTCGCCCAGTTCGGCGCCGCGAAGACCGAGGTCACGACCGGCCTCGTCGAGCAGTGGACGCTGATCTGTGAGGTCGGTGGCGTCGAGCGGAGCCGCTCGCTCGTGACGGTCGAGCGCGGACAGCAGCAGAAGCTCAGGGGCGTGTGCGGCAAGCGGTGACCTGAGCAGCGCACGTCATGAGGTCACCGTCAGCGGCGGGCCGACCAGCTCGTTGCCGTACCTGGCCGCGACGGCCGCGAAGGTCGGCACGTCGGGTGCCGACGGCTCGGGCAGCGTCAGCGACGTCGCTGGTCGACCCGCCTCGGCCACGAAATTGTCGAACTGTGCCGGGGAGGTGATCTGCAGCAGTCGGCAGTCTCGACCACCCGTGACGGCGAAGGCGTGCGGCACTCCACGCGGCAGCAGGACGAACGCGCCCTCGCCCGCGGTCCACCTCTGCTTGCCGCACTGCACGTCCAGCTGCCCGTCCAGGATGTAGAAACCCTCGTCCTCGCCGTGGTGCACGTGCAGCGGTGGCCCGAACCCGGCCGGGGCCCGGCAGTCGATGAGCGTGAAGGCGCCGCCCGTCTCGGCCGATCCCGCCTTCACCGTCATCAAGGTGTCCAGGAACCACCACGCCGCCCCTTCGCCATCGCCGAGGTGATAGCCGCTCAGTTCCGTCATGCTCATCCCTTTCGTCATACTGCTAGTACGTTCGATGTACGGTGAGTATGCTCATCTCATGGATGCTGTCAACAGCCGACGCGCGTACCGGTCGCCGGTCCGCGAAGCCTCCGCGCGGGCCACCCGGGAGGCCGTGCTGGCAGCGGCCGAAGAGCTGTTCGTCGCGCAGGGCTTCGCCCTGACCTCGGTCGACCAGATCGCCACGCAGGCGGGGGTGTCCCGTCCCACCGTGTTCTCCCTCGGCACCAAGACCGCGCTGCTCGCACAGCTACGCGACCGCGCTCTGGCCGGGGACGACGAGCCCGTGCCGGTCCGGGAGCGCGCCTGGTTCGTCGCACTGCTGGCCGACCCGGAGCCGGCCGGCGTCCTTGGCAGGTACGCCGACGGCGTCGCGCAGATCGCGAAGCGGTACGCCCAGCTGGAGGAGGTGCTGCACCAAACCGCCGGAGCCCACCGGGACCTGCGGGACCTGTGGCAGGCGAACGAGACACAGCGCCATGCCGGGGTGACCGTCGTCGTCGACGACCTCCTCGGCAAGGGACCGCTGCGGCACGACCGGGACACCAGCCGCGACCTGCTCTGGCTGTTGGCCTCCAGTCAGCACTACCGCCGGCTCGTCCACGGGCGCCGTTGGTCGCACCAGCGGTACCGGCAGTGGCTCGGCACCACGATGTGCGAGCAGCTGCTCCCGGCCGCCCACCCCTGACCCGGACGGGTCTGTCGATCAGGTCGGTGCCGGGCTCGCGGGCGAACAGGCGGGTGAACACTCGTGCGCCGGACGTGACGTTCCCAGCGGGAACGTCAACGTGCGAGATCGCCGCCGACGAAGCGGACCAAGAACGGCCCTGGTACATCGGTGGCGCCGTCCAGCTGGACCGGCTGCTCGACCAGGCGCCCCTGCTGGAGCCTCCAGGCGCGCAGCGTGAGCTCGTCCGGGTCCACCGCCCAGTAGCAGCCCACGCCGGCCTGCTCGTAGAGCTCGCGCTTCAGGACCAGGTCGACGCTGCGGCTGGAGGGCGACAGCACCTCGATGGCCAGCGCCAACGGGCCGGTCACCGCCTTGGCTCCCGGGTCATCGCGCCGGACCACCAGCAGATCCGGCTGCAGTGAGCGCGTCGAGGTCGGCTGGTAATCGGTCGGCGCGAGGAAGACCTCCAGCTCCGCGGGACAGGCTGCACGCAGCAGCAGGTGCAGGTTCCCGATCACGCGCTGGTGCTGCTTGCTCGGGGCCGCGCTCACGAGCAGCGTGCCGTCGACGAGCTCGTAGCGCAGCCCGTCGTCGGGCAGCAGCTCGAGGTCGGCCACGGTCCACGGGTGGTCACGTGGCAGAACACGCATGAGTCACATCTTCCCCGTTCGAGGTCGCGCGGTCCAGCAGACGCAAAGGGTCGCTCCGTCTCGCCACGTGCAGGTACCGTCGGCCGGATTCTGTGGACGCCGCGAGACTCGAGCCGCCCGCAGGAACCCGTCTCGGGCCGCGGACTGCCGCAGTTCGGCGTCGAAGCAGAGAAATTCCGTCTGACCTTCACCAAGCGACATGACCGCCTCCAGGCGGCCCGAGATCAACCCCTTCTTCAGGATTTTCCTAACCGGCCAGGTGGTCCCAGTTCGGAGCCAACTCCGACCACGGCCCCGCCGCCACGACGTGCCCGGCCTCCAACACGACCACCCGGTCCGCGGCACGCAGGGCCGCCCGCTTGGAGGTCGAGCCGAGCACCGTGGTGCCGCGTGCGCGCAGCGCCTGCCACAGCTCGACCTCGGTGCGTGCGTCCAGCGCGCTCGACACGTCGTCGGCGAGCACCAGCTCCGCGCCGGTGGCGAGGGCGCGGGCCAGCGCCAGGCGCTGCACCTGCCCACCGGACAGCCGCACGCCGCGGTGCCCGACGATCGCCTCCAGCCCGCCGGCCTCGGCGACGTCGCGACCCAGCCGCGCGTCCTCGACCGCCAGCCGCGGGTCGCGCGCGTGGTCGAGCGCCAGGTTGCCGGCGAACGAGCCGGACAGCACCCGCGGCACCTGCGCGACGTACGCCACCTGTCCCGGGCGCAGGAAGCGCTGCGGGTCGCCGACCTCTCGGCCGTTCCACCGCAGGCTGCCGGTGTGGTCGACCAGCCCCGCGAGCGCCGCCAGCAGGCTCGACTTGCCCGACCCGGTCCGACCGAGCAGCAGCACCAGCTCGCCGCGCTCCACGGCCAGCGAGACCGCCTGCACGCCGAGGGTGCCGTCGTCGTGGACCGCGGTCAGGTCCTGCAGCTCCAGCCGCTCGAGCGGCTCGTACGGCGGCGCCTCCGGCAGCGGAGCAGTCCCGCGCACCAGGTCGACGGCAGGTGGCAGCGCCACGAGGTTGACACCGCCGGCCAGGCGGGACGTCTCCGCGGCCCACGCCCGGGTGCCGGGCGCCTCGGTGATGACCGCGCCGGCGACCCGGCCGAACCAGTCGAAGCCGCTGACGGCGGTGGTGACCAGCAGCGCCGTCGACAGGCCCCAGCTGCCGAGCAGGAACACCAGCCAGCCGGCGACGACACCGCACTGCACGAGCACGATCGGCAGCCCGTCCAGCAGCGCCTGCACCCGGTGCTCCTTCACCGCGGCGTCCACGCGGCCCCGGTCGACGCGGCTCAGGTGCCGGTGCACGTACGGCGTGGCGGCCGCGAGCTTGACGGTCCGCGCGGACTCGAGCGCGGACACCAGCGACCGGCCGAACCGTGCCCGCGCGGTGGAGGACGCCATGGCGGAGCGCCCGGCCGCCGGCGACCCGGCGGCCGGCGACGCCGCGGCCAGCACCATCACGGCCAGCCGCACGGCGCCGGCGAGGACGCTCCGGGCGATCAGCCCGGTGAAGACGACGACCGCGAGGCCGTTGAGCAGGTCGACCCAGCGGTCGGCGTAACGGACGAAGCGGTCGGCGTCGAGCGCGCGGCCGACGACCTCCCCCGGCGGCGTCCGCGGCAGCCGGTGCTGCATCGTCTGGCCGCGCAGCACCGCGAGCCGCACCCTGAGCAGCACGGCGATCCACCACTGCGGGTAGACGCGGAACGCGAGTGCCAGCAGGACCGGCGCGGCCAGCAGCGAGAGGGTCAGAATGGCCGTCTGCAGGAACGGCCGCTCACCCCGCTGAAGCTGCTCGACGACGCTTCCCCAGACGTAGCCGGTGACGGCGCCGTAGGCGCCGACCACCGAACCGAGCAGGAAGAGCAGGCCACCGGCGAGTCCCCACTGCGGGTGCATCCGCAGCATGGCCAGCGTGTGCCGGGTCAGGCTCGGCCCGCTGGCCACCTGCTGCGCGGCGCGCGCGGTGCCGGCCCGTCGGGCGGTGCCGACGGTCGGCGGACCGGCCGGCGTCTCGAGCTCCACCCCCTGGCCGGCAGCGGTCAGCAGGTCGCGGAAGGCACCCGGCTCCCCGGCGAGCCGTGCCCGCGGGCCGCTCTGCACCACCCGGCCGCCGTCGAGCACGGCGACCCGGTCGGCGCGCGCCGTCGTGCTCAGCCGGTGCGCGATGACGATTCCGGTGCGGCCGGCGAGCAGCCGGTCGGAGGCGCATACGACCCGCGACTCGGTCACCGGGTCCATCCGCGCCGTCGCCTCGTCGAGCACCACCAGCTGCACGTCGCGGACCAGCAGCCGGGCGAACGCGACCAGCTGCTCCTCCCCCGCCGAAAGCGTCGCGCCGCCCGGCCCCAGCAGGGTGTCCAGCCCGTCCGGAAGGCCGGCGACCCACTCGTCCAGCCCGAGCTCCGCGACGGCCGCGACGACGTCGGCGCGCGGCACGTCGGCGAACAGCGTGAGGTTGTCCAGCAGTGTCCCGGCCAGCACGTCGGTGCGCTGGGCGACGACGCCGACGGCTGCTCGCAGAGACTGCAGGTCGAGGTCGCGGACGTCGACTCCGCCGATCCGGATCGCGCCGCACGGCGGCTCGACCGCGCGCGAGACGAGCGCGGCCAGTGTCGACTTGCCGGAGCCGGTACGGCCGACCAGCGCCAGGGTCTGCCCAGCCGGCAGCTGCAGGTCGACGTCGCGCAGCGCGAAGGCGCCCTCGGCGTAGGAGAACCGGAGTCCGTCGATCACGACGTCCAGCGCGCCGGCGGGGACCGGCTCGCCGCCGGTCGGCTCCGGCTCGGCGGCCAGCAGCATGCGGATGCGGGTGAGCGCCCCGAGCCCCGCCTGCAGCTCGGGCAGGTGCCGGCTGATCTGGTCGAGGTTGCCGACGAACATCGTGGTGACCAGGAACAGCGTGACCAGCTCGGCCGTCGTGAGGCGGCCGCCGATCACGAGCAGGACGCCGGCGCAGGCGGTGAGGGCGAGCAGCCCGTGCAGCAGCAGCCCGGCCCGGCGGGCGATGCGGCTGGCCGTGCGGGTGGTCGCGGCGACCCGCCGATGCACCTCGGCGGACAGCTCCGCACAGCGGCGGAGCACGAACGGCTGCCCCAGCGAGGAGCGGACGTCGTCGCGGGCCGCCACCCCCTCCTCCATCGCAGCGGCCTGCTCGGTCCAGGCGATCTCCTCGGCGAGCTTGCGCTCGGCCACCTCGGCCGTCAGCGGCCGGACGACGAGGACCGTCACGCCGCCGGCGAGCGGGAAGAGCAGCCAGGCCGGCCACCACGTCACACCGGCGATCACCCACATCGGCCCGGCGCGCAGCAGCGTGCGCACGAGGTCCCAGCCGATGCGGCGCAGCAGGTTGCCGAGCTCGTGGGTGTCGTCGTCCACCCGGTCGAGCACCTCGCCGACGGCCTGCTCGGACAGCACAGACAGCGGCTGCTGCAGCGCCGCCTCCAGCAGGTCGCCCCGCAGCCGGCCCTCCGCCCGGTCGACGGCCGACCACCAGACCGCGCGTGCCGCGGTGTCCAGCAGCGCAGCGCCCACCACCGCGAGCGCGAGCACGGCGACGAGCATCGCCGTCGGCGACTCGGCCAGCCGTCCGGCGATGACGGTTCCGCCGGTCTGGCCGAGCGCGGCGACGCCGGCGGCGCCGAGCGCCCACGCCGTCGGCACGCTGCGCAGGCGGGCGAGCCCCACCTGGCGCGCCGGCGGGAGCTCCCGCTGCGCCGTCGGTGCGGCGGCGTCGCGCTCGAGGAGGGTCATGGCGGCCCCGACCGTACGGGGCCTTGCGCCGTCGGTCGCCTGGGTTTCGCCTGGCCCGCAGAAGACGACTCTCACGACTCCGACAGCTCGTGCTCCTCACGCCGTGCTGCGGTGGGCCTGCTCGAGGCTCTCCAGGAGCCGACCCGCATTCGCCGGTACGCGCAGGGGCATCTCCGATGTAGGACGTCACCCATGACCCAGTCGAGCGTCCGCGACCACCAGAGAGGCGGGGCCAGCGTGCGAGCTCGTGCCCGTCTTCACCCAGCCACTGGCGACCAGCGCCGCCAGCTCCTCCGGCCGCACGTCCAGTAACGGCGGGCGTTCACGCCACCTACGAGGAAGAGCCAGGGCGCAGGCCGCTCAGGTCGATGTGCGCGTCGCCCCAGGGGGTGGGCACCTGTCCGGCGTCGGTGATGACGGCCACCTGCTCGTACGACGCAGCCGACAGGGCGTAGGCCACCAGCACGACGCGGGGGTCGGTCTCCACGCGCCAGAACAGCGGGATCCCGGCTTCGGCGTACTCCCCCGGCTTGGCGAAGCGGTCGGTCTTGCAACTGGACGGGCTGACGACCTCCACGACCAGCCCGAAGTGCTGCGGCGCGAAGAAGGGCGTGTGCAACGGCGCGGCGGCGTCGAGAACCGCAAGGTCGGGCACCCGTCCATCGGTACCGAGCTGCAGCCCCAGCTCGTGCAGCACGCGCCACTGCGGCGGGCACTGCCTCGCCAGCTGCACCAGCAGCTCGCCGACGACGAGCTGGTGCCAGCCGGTGGGCGGCGGGCTCACGACGAGCAGCCCGTCGACCACCTCGTAACGGCGGCCGTCGTCGGGCAGCCCGTCGAGCTGGTCGAAGCGCCAGGCGCCAGCGTGCTCGAGTTGGGTCGTGTCCATCGCGCGCCTCCTCGGCCGCAGCCCATGCTGCCACTGTCAGCGTGGCGACGTCAGCCGCGGAAGGTCTGCCAGCAGGCTGTGGACAGCTCAGACCAGCACGAGGCACCCGTCGAGCTCCAGCAGAAGCAGCGCCGCGGGAGGCGTTCGTGCGAGTGCTGGCGGAGCTGTCACGCGCGCTGGCCGTTGCGCCGGCTGTGACCGAGGAGGAAGGTAAAGGGTGAGGACGTCGGACCGGCACGCCGGCCGGTGAGCAGGGGAAGGAGCGGGTCATGCACGCCAAGTCGCGCCCTGGTCACGAGAGCAAGAAGCCCGGCAAGACGATGAAGCAGAAGCGGGCTCTGAAGCACGCAGCGCACCAGCCGCCGCCGACGTCGACGTCGATCGTGCCGCCGCGCAAGCCCCCTGCCACCCGGTGACCCGGGCGGTCGCCGCAACCCATGGGGATTGCCCGTCCCGCCGCCGAGGAGCAGTCTGTACCCGTTGGCGGCGCCACCGGAGTGCCGCCCCGGACCGGAGGGAGTGGGGGCCGTGTACGCCAGGTCCACCACAGTTCGCGGCGATGCCGAGGCATTGGACGACGCGATCGCCATGGTGCGGGACGCGGTGATGCCTGTCCTGCAGGAGATGGAGGGCGGGGTCGGGCTGTCGATGCTGGTCGACCGCGCATACGGAACGTCCATCGTCACCAGCGCCTGGGACAGCGAGCGGGCACTGATCCGCTCGCGGGACCAGGTCACGGATCTCAGGGATCGGGCGGCCGAGCAGCTCGGCGGGGCGGCGGAGGTGGAGGAGTGGGAGATCGCGCTGCTCCACCGCGAGAGCATCTCCGGAGCCGGAGCGTGCTCACGGGTCACCTGGTTGAAGGTCCACCGCCACGAGATCGACCACCAGGTGGATGTCTTCCGCTCGACGCTGTTCCCGCAGCTCGAGATGATCCCGGGCTTCTGCAGCGCCAGCCTGCTGATCAACCGCGAGACCGGCCGCGCCACCTCCGCCGTGACCTACGAGAGCCGCGAGGCGATGGAGCGCAGCCGATCGGAAGCCAGGCGGCTGCGGGAGGAGGCGACGCGGAGAATCGCGGCCGAGATCCACGACGTCGCGGAGATGGAGTTGGCGCTGGCACATCTGCGCGTCCCCGAGCGGATCTGAAGCGGCGTGCGCGACACGATCGACTCCAGCAAGGCACAGCCGAGAGGAGAACGGCATGGCGGTGTGCGACGTGCGACAACGACTACGACATGGCGTTCGAGGCGACGACCGAGCTGCGCGACCGCGTGTGACCTGACGGTGTAGGCCGCAAGCGACACCTCGACCCAGGCTCAGCACCAGCCGGAGCCCGTCGTCGACTCGCCGCGCCCGGCGTGGACGACGGGGCGCGTCGATGTCCACGCCGATGCCGCCACGGCCTGGTTCGGCGGTCCCTCTTCCCGTACCGTGAATCAGGGGAACCTCACGAGGTGCGCGATGACTGCCTGGACCGACCCGGAGCAGCGGCCAGAGGTATGCCGATACCGTGGTGTCCGGCCCAGGTGGATGACGTCGACCTCCGCCCGATCCTGCCGGGACGCCCCCGGAGCCCGCCGCGCACTCGTGGTCAGTGCCCTGCTCACCGCCCTGTGCGCGTTGCTCGGCACGCCCGCGGTGGCCGGCGGCGAGGAGCCCTCCCCCGGACCGCGCGTGCTCGTGACCGAGGTGCGGACGGCGATCACCCCGGTGGTGGCTGACCAGGTCCACAGCGGCCTCGCGCGGGCGAGCAGCGACGGCTTCGACGCCTACGTTCTCGAGCTCGACACCCCAGGAGGGCTGGTCACCTCGACGCGGAACATCGTGGAGGACGTGCTGGCCAGCCCGATCCCCGTCGTCGTCTATGTCAGCCCGCAGGGTGCTCGGGCCGCCTCGGCGGGGGCGATCATCACGCTGTCGGCGCACGTCGCCGTGATGGCGCCCGGGACCTCGATCGGTGCGGCGACGCCCGTCGGCATGGAGGGCGAGGAGGTCTCCGACAAGATCGTCAACGACATCGCGGCGCAGGCCGAGGCACTGGCCCAGCTGCGTGGACGGAACGCGGACGCCGCCGTCGACATGGTCCGCGACGGACGCTCCCTGGCCGTCGAGCAGGCCGTCGAGCTGGAGATCGTGGATGCGGTCGCGCCGTCGCTCGAGGTCGCACTGGCGACGGCGGACGGGCTGCGGACCACGGTCGCTCCGCAGCAGGAGGTGACGGTGCGCACCGCCGGCGCGGAGGTGGTCCGGCACGACATGGGAACGATCCGCCGGATCCTGCAGGCGCTGGCCGACCCGAACATCGCCTTCCTGCTGTTGACCCTCGGCACGCTGGGCCTGATCTACGAGCTGGCGTCCCCAGGAGTTGGCGTGGCCGGCGCCACCGGCGCGATCGCCTTGCTGCTCGCGCTGTTCAGCCTGTCGGTGCTTCCGGTGAATGTCGTCGGGCTCCTGCTGCTCGCGGTGGCGGCCGCCCTGCTCGTGGCCGAGCTCTTCGCGCCGGGGGTGGGCGGCTTCGCGTTCGGCGGGGCGGTGGTGCTCGTCCTGGCGGCGATGTTCCTGTTCGACGACGCCGAGGGGGTCTCGGTCGACCTGATGGCCGTTCTGCCGACCGCCGTGCTCGCCGCCGCGGCGGCAGTCCTGGCCGGTCGGCTGGTGGTGCGCACGCGGCGGCAGCCCGCGGCGAGCAGCAGCGCGGACCTGCTCACCGGCCAGACCCTGACGGTGCGCTCGGTGGACCCAGACGGCGGAACCGGGCGCGCGTTCGCGGAGGGCGCGTGGTGGACGGTCCGCAGTACCGGGCCCCCACTCGCGGTCGGCGACGACGTGCGGGTGCGGGAGCTGGACGAGCTCGTGCTCGTGGTGGATCCCCTGCAGGCAAAGGAGCAGCAGACATGAACGACAGCACACTCATCGGCATCGGGCTGGTCGTGCTCCTGGTCGCGGTCGTGCTCTCGGCCGCCATCAAGATCCTGCCGGAGTACGAGCGCGGGGTCATCTTCCGGCTCGGGCGGATCCAGCCGCTCAAGGGGCCCGGCTTCATCATGATCATTCCGATCGTCGACCAGCTGGTGCGGGTCAACCTCCGGACGCAGACCTACGACATCCCCCCGCAGGACGTCATCACGCAGGACAACGTCACGGTCCACGTGAACGCGGTGGCCTACTTCAACGTCGTGGACGCGATCCGGTCGGTGATGGCCATCGACGACTACCGCTTCGGCACGCAACAGGTCGCCCAGACGACGCTGCGCAGCATCCTGGGCCAGACCAGCCTCGACGACCTGCTCACCAAGCGCGACGAGATCAACCAGCGGCTGCAGCAGATCATCGACGACGTGACGAACCCCTGGGGCGTCAAGGTGACGATCGTGGAGGTCAAGGACGTCATCCTCCCGGAGGGCATGCGTCGGGCGATGGCGCGGCAGGCGGAGGCGGAGCGCGACCGCCGGGCCAAGGTCATCCACGCCCTCGGCGAGAAGGAGGCGGCCGCCAACCTGGGTGTCGCGGCGCAGGTGTTCGAGGAGCACCCCGCGGCGATGCAGCTGCGCACGCTGGCGTCGATGCTCGAGCTCGGCGCCGAGCAGAACTCGACGATCGTGTTCCCGGTGCCGATGGAGCTGCTCCGGCTCATGGAGACGGCGCGCTGACGGTCAACGCGCCGTACCCGACCATCCGATCGGTGGTCGTCGGCCTTGCCGGTGCGCCGGGTGAGTTCGAGACAGATCGCGTCCTTCGAGTTGATCCCTGAGGTGAGCGCGTTGCTGACGGCGGCACGGCGGGTTCACTGCGGGGCGCACGTGACGGAACGCCTAGCAAGACGTCCTGAGACGTGACCGCTACGGGCCCGAGAGCTCCGCGACGTCGATGACGACCGGGTAGGGAGCCGACAGGCCGCCGGAGCCGGCGCTCAGCCGACCGGTCTCGCGGTAGGCGCCGTCCACCAGCTCGTACGCCACGATCTCGAGGGTCGGTTCCGTCTCGACCCGCCAGTAGTAGGGCACGCCGGCCGCGGCGTACTCCGCGGGCTTGAGCACCCGGTCCATGCCCGTACTGGTCGGGCTGACGATCTCGATCAGCAGCCCGAAGTCCGAGGCCGCATAGGCCACCTGTCGCGGGCGGACCGCGAGCCCGGCCCGTACGACAGCGAGGTCTGGCACGCGGCCGTCGGTGCGTACCCGGAAGGCGACCTCGTAGACCGGCTCCCACTCCGGCGTCGCTTGCCGATCGAGCTGGCGGAACAGCCGCCGGCTGACGGCCTGGTGGTGGTCCGTCGGTGGCGGCGTCATGAGCAGGGCGCCATCCACGACTTCGTAGCGCCAGCCGTCATCGGGGAGCTGGTCGAGGTCGTCGAAGCTCCACGGACCTGCGCGGCGCAGAGGTGCGACGGACATGGGGTCTCCCATCTGGCCATGGTGACACCGTCACCGCAGCAGGGCCAGCCTCCCAGCCTCAGTGCACGATCTGTGGAACGCGGTCAGCGATCCACAGCTCCTCCACCGCCGCCGGGATATCTGTTCGGCCGGCGTCGTAGCTGCCGATGTCACCCCGCTCCGGAAGCATGCCCGCGCTCACGGAAACAGCGCATGTGCAGGGCTCCCACTCAGCACTGCCACCCCAGCAGGTGGCTCGAGGAACCTGTGGATTGTGGACAGCGTGAGCAGCGCGTCCGGGTTGGCTGTGAACCTGCCCGCATGACACGCGCCTTCGCCTCCGCCGCCGCCGACTTCCTGCTCGAGCAGGGACCACTGACGCTCGCCGAGCTCCACGCGCTCGCCGTCCAGCAGGGTCTCAGCCGGGCCAAGAGCCCCTCTTCGCTCAGCGCCTCGCTGTCGTCCTCCTCCCAGTACGTCATCCGCCCGGACGGTCGCTACGACGCCGCTGCCCGGCTCCTGCGCGGCCAAGTCTTCACGACGCGGCGCCGGTCGATGAGCGACGGCGTGCTCTGGACCTACCGAGACCTCGACCCGCTCGCTGCCCTGTCCGGCCTGCCGCTGGCCACGGGAGGTGAGATGAGGCCTGGCTCCAGTGCGGTCGAGAGCTGGACCGGGCCGCCTGGATGGTTGCCCGACGTGTCGGCCGGCGAGCTGCTGGGGTTGCGATGGGACGGCGCGGCGCTGCACATCGAGGCAGTGCACGACGTGGTCGACGGGGCATCCGAGCGGGTACGCGACGTCCGCGAGGTGCTCGGCCGGCACGCGCGGGCCCGGCGCCGCGACCCCTGGTCGTACGAGCACCGGCCGTCCCTCACCCAGACGGTTCTGAGCGCCCTCGTCGAGGAGCCGGCGCTGTTCCTGACGCCGCTGCCTCCGCTGCGCGAGCTGCTCCCCCTGCCGGAGGACCTGCGCCCGCAGGACGCCGGCGAGCGGGATCCCCGACGGACTGCGAGCATCGTCGAGGTGCCCGTGTCCACGTGCGTGCACGAGGAGCTGGCCCGGCGGGCGGACCTGCTGGGCGAGCAGCTGCCGGACTACCTCTGCCTGCTGCTGACGGCCGCCGCCGACCGCGTGCAGCTGCCGGCACCGAGGTACGACAGGTACGTGCCGTACGAGCGGCCGTACGACAGCGACGTCGTCCAGCTCGATCGGTGGGGTCGCTGACGTGGCACGCCGACGACGCAGGACAGTGCACGGCGAGCCGGTCGAGGTGCTCCTCGACGCGCTGAACGCGCTTGACCGTGTTGGTGCAGAAGACGCGGAGGAGACGGCTTCTCCGCCGCTGTTGTCACCCGAGCAGCGCGACGCACTCGTGCGCGCACTGATGCGGTCCGAGGCGACCCTGCTGCGCAAGGACGCCGACAGGTTCCCGGCACTCGACCGGTCGGTGGACGAGCGCCGCTCGGTCGCGCTGATACTCCTGGCTGCGAACGTCTTCACCACCGCGCGGAAGCTCGGCCTCGTCGGCTCCGCCGCAGGTGCCGGCGCTGGTGCCACGATGGAAGGGTGCCCAGCAGACGAGCGCGCCATCTCGTGATGGACACGGGTCAGCTCGCCGCTACAACACCGTGCCGCTGTCGCGCTGCCAGCTGATCGACGGCCGGCTCCCCCGGACAGCGGCCGCTGGTCTGCACCAGGGTAGTACAGTGCGTACTACGCCCCAGGAGGTCCCCGTGAAACAGCTCGATGATCTTCTTCAGGCGCTGCGCGCCGAGGAGGAGGGATCCAAGGTGACATCCGTGCGGCGACCTCGATCCCTTGACGCGGCGGTGCAGGCCGCCGTGGCGATGGGATGGGCTCCGAACGCCAACGAGGGGGCCAACCGTGCCCTCCGCGACGACCTGGAGGCGTTCGCGCTCGGCGCCGCGCTGGACGCTCACCTCTCCGAGCACCCTCAGCTGACGCCGGACCTCGGCGGCGTGTCCGTGGCCGTCGCCGAGCTGCGGCATGACGCGCTGGCCGATTCACCGGATCTGATTCGCGCGGCCGCGGACGACATCATCACGGTCAAGCCTGATGCCACCGCTGATGACGTGCTGGTGTGGGCCTTGAGCATGCAGACGCACCGCGTCGACCCGAAGGCGACAGGGCCGCGGCGCCGGCGCGTTCAGGCGTAGCCGCGGTGGCAGGCGGGGGCTGGCCCGCGACTCTGGTGCTGGACAACGAGGCACTGCAGGCGCTGGCGGATCGACACCACGCCAAGCACCGCGTGATGCTCGAGAAGGTCGCGGCGGTGAAGTACGAGAGCCGGCGCGGCGCCAGCGTGCGAGTCGTGACACCGACCGCGGTGCGGGTCGAGGCGCTGGTCGCTCGCCAGGCAGCTCCGACGGCCACGCTCGGCCGCTTCAACGTCCAGGACGTTGCGCTCGACGGGACCAGAGCGGACCGCTGCGTCGCCCTCGCTGCCGCTGCGACGGCGACAGCCGTGGCTGCGACCGTTGCTGAAGCAGCTGAGAGCCAAGCGTGTACACGCCGGGTCAGCGTCTACACCTCTGACCCTGATTTTGCAGCCGGGCCGCCCGAGCCGCGGCCATGGGTCCGTCCGCCCAACTTCGCGCAGCGCCTGAACGGGGTCAACGTCGATGGGGTCGCGTCCAGAGCAAAGCAGGCAGAAGCCCTCCGCCTGCGCGGTCACTCCGGAGTACTCAGCGCACATGGGTGTCGCCGTAGCGACGCGCACAGGGCGCACAGGGCAACCGCAGCAGCCTGCTTCCGTCGTTCAGAACGAAGGCTCCTGGATACCTCGTGGCACCGGCTGCATCCCACAACTGAACAAGTGCGTCGCGACCACGCCGCGCCCGTCTGTGAAGCTCTTTGCCCTGTCTTCGGCTGCCCGGTCGGCCATCGTGGCCCGCCCGGAGTGCTGGCGGAGGTGCTCTCCCCACGACGCCACGCTGTAGATCTCGACGAAGCGCTCCCGGTCAGCGCCGTCCTGCGACAGGACCCACCACGTCGCCCCGGTGCGCCGACGTGACCTCTCAACGTCACGCATCGCGGCGATGAACGCCGCGGCTTGCTCCGGCGCCACCGAGTAGACGGATGTCACGAGGACCGGCCCATCGTCCGGCGCAGGTACGAAGGACAGCTGCGGCTCGGGCCAGTGCTGGGAGGGACTGGTGTCCGGTGCGTCGGCGATGAGCGGGAGTCGTAGCGCGAGTACGCCGACGAGCGCCAGCGTCCCCGCTGCGGCCATCAGCGCCGCCTGCACGCCGGTCTTGTCCGCCACGCCGCCCCACACGGCCGATCCCGCTGCCTGGCCGAGCATCACGACCAGCAGGTAGCCCGAGACCCCGCGAGCGCGCACCCAGCTAGGCAGCGCCAGCTGGATGACGCCGGAGAGGACAGCGAACGCTACGAGCCAAGCGCCACCGGTGACGAACAGCGCGGACCCGGCGAGCAGCGGCTGGTCGGTCAGGGCGACCACCATCGAGAAACCGGTGTAGGTAGCCGTCGCACATCCGAGCAGCGTCTCCTGCGCCAACCGCTCCTCGAGCGGGCGGCGCAGGAACGCGCCGGCGATCGCGCCGGCGCCCAAGACGCTCAGCAGCACGCCGTACCCAGTTGCCCCCAGCTGCAGCGCGCCTGTCGCGAGCACCGGCAGCAGCGCCCACAGGCCCACGGCTGGGAAGATGAAGAGCCCCGTGCGCAGCAGTGCTCGACGCACGACGGCAGAGTGACGCAGGTAGCGCGTGCCTGCCCACAGGGCCGAGAGCAGTGCCTCGGGCACCTGCGAGGTTTCCGGGATCGGCCCGGGCCGCAGACGGACGAGCACCGCGACCACCAAAGAGAAGGAGAGCGCGTTGGCGGCGAACACCCACTCGGCCCCCGAGGCGGAGATGAGCAGCCCCGCAACAGCAGGTCCCACCGCCCGGGCGATGTTGGCGTTGACCCCGTTCAGGGCGGCGACGGCCGGAATCGCGTCCCTGGGGACCAGGTCGAAAAGCAGGGACTGCCACGCCGGCAGCGCCAGCGCGGCTCCCGCGGCGAGCAGGAAGGTCAGTGACAGCAGCAGGACCGCAGTGGCCTGATCTGCCCACGTCACGAGCGTCAGGGTCACCGCGACGGTCGCCTGCCCGGCGAGCGCGCACACGAGGAGCCGTCGGCGGTCAACGACGTCCGCCAGGACGCCCGCAGGCAGGGCCAGGACGACCATGGGCAGGGCAGTCGCCGCCTGCACCAAGGCCACCAGGAAGGCGCTGTCGGACTGCTGCACCAGCAGCCACTGCGCACCGACCATGTGCATCCACGTGCCCGTCAGTGCAGCCATCTGGGCAAACCAGACTAAGCGGTAGGTGCGCATCCGCAGCGGCGCCCAGGTGGACCGGTCAGCGGCCGGTGCCGGCGCCACCCCCGGCGGCATGCCGCTCGGCCCGGTCACCGGACCTCGGGAGCCGGGACGTCTACTCCCCACTCCCGGAGCACTTCGGCCGTGTGCTGGCCCGGGGAGGCCGGGCCGGTCGGAGCGTCCGAAGCGGGCGTCCGGCTGAAGCGCGGAGCCGGCGCTGGCTGGGTGACCCCCGCGACCTTCGTAAAGGTCCCGCGGGACCGGTTGTGGGGATGTGCCGAGGCCTCGCTCATCGTCAGGACCGGCGTGACGCAGGCGTCAACCCCGTCGAACACCTCGACCCATGCGTCCCGGGTCCGCCTGCGGAAGGCGTCCGCGAAGACCTGCGTCAGCACCGGCCACTGGACCCTGTCCCACTGGTCCGGCAGGTCCGCCTCGTGCAGGCCCAGCCCGCGCAGCAGCTCTCGGTAGAACTTCGCTTCCATCGCACCGACGCCGACGTGCCGCCCGTCGGCGGCCTCGTACACGCGGTAGAAGGGCGCACCGCCGTCGTTCAGGTTGGACTCGCGCTGCTCCACCCAGGCGCCCCGCCCGAGCAGTTCGTACATCATCGTCATCAGCAGCGCGGATCCATCCACCATCGCCGCGTCAACCACCTGTCCGCGGCCGGAACGGCCAACGTTGTGCACAGCGGCCAGCACTCCGAAGGCCAGCAGCAGCCCCCCTCCGCCGAAGTCACCCACGAGGTTCAGCGGCGGCAGGGGCGCCTGTCCGCGACGACCTACGGGCGCCAGCGCGCCGGAAAGGGCGATGTAGTTCAGGTCGTGTCCGGCGGCCCGCGAGAGAGGGCCCTGCTGGCCCCACCCCGTCATCCGTCCGTAGACGAGCTGCGGCCGGCGGGTGAGGCAGACGTCGGGCCCCAGCCCGAGTCGCTCCATCACGCCCGGGCGGAAGCCCTCCACCAGGACGTCGGCACGCCCCACCAGCTCGAGGGCGGTCGCCACGCCGGCCGGGGCCTTGAGGTCGAGTGCCACCGACCGCCGGCCGCGCGCCAGGACACCGCCGGCCGCCTGCTCCATGGGATCCGGGGGGTGTGGAATCAACGACGCTGGCCGGTCTATACGGACGACATCGGCGCCGAGGTCGCTGAGCAGCATCCCGCAAAAGGGCGCAGGCCCCGCACCGGCCATCTCCAACACTCGCAGCCCCTCGAGTGGTCCGATCACCACCTCCTCCCGGGAACGCTGGACCGTCACAGCACCGCGACGGGACTCAGCGGGCCAGCGGTGCCGCCCACCAGCTGCAGCGGTGCCGCGACGAGCAGGAAGGCGGTCGCGCCTGCGCGGGCCAACTCGTCGAGCAGAAGGTTCTCGATGAGCGGCACGCCGTGGTCGCGCAGGAGCAGCTGGTGCGCTGGGAAAGAGGTGCCTGGAGCCGAGGGCTGCACCTCTACCGCGTAGTTGTCGCTCCCGACGACGGCTACGTCCGCGTCGGCCAGCCACTGGGCCGCTCCCCTGTCGATGCCGGGCTCAGCCGCGAAGTAGGTAGTGAGGTCGTCGCCGCAGGCCGCGAGCCAGCCGGTGCGGACGAGGATGGCATCACCCGGCTCCGGCTGCACCTGCGCGCAGTCGGCCGCGGCCTGTAGCTCGCTGGCCGTCACCGCCTCACCTGCCACGAGGGCGTGGCCTCGGCCGGCGGCCACGTCCAGCAGCAGCCCGCGGGTGACCACCGGTCGCAGCTCGGCGGCGCCGCAGCGCTGGGCGCCGGTCGTGCTGCGCACGCCGGACGAGGGGTAGCCGTTGTACAGGCGGTCCTCACACCAGACGTGGGCCAGGGCGTCCATGTGCGTCCCGCTGTGCGCGGCGAAGGACCAGACCTCCTCGGCGAATTGGAAGCCGTGCGGCCGCCGCGCCCCCGCGGCGTAATCACCGCCGTCGCGCGTCATGAACCGCTCGACCCGCTTGCGGTGCGGTGCGCCGGGCACCAGCGGGTCGAGCGGCTGCCCGAGTCGCACGACCCGCCCCTCCCGGACGAGCGCGGTCGCGCGGAGCACTTGCTCGCTGCCGATGAGATTGAGGGCCCCGGCTTCGTCCTCCGGCCCCCAACGTCCCCAGTTGCTGCCGGTCATCGCACCGCCTCCTGCTCCGGGCCCGGCTGGAGCGCCCGGTTGGCGAGGGCCACCAGGTCCCGGCGGGCGAGCTTGCCGGTGCTCGTCGTGGGGAGCTCGTCCACCGCGAGCACGACGCGCGGTGCCTTGTACCCAGCGATCGTCTCGCGGCACCAGGTCTGGATCGACGCGGCGGTCGTGTCGCTGTTCGGCCACAACCGGACGAACGCGACGACTTGTTGGCCGCGCACCGGGTCCTCGGCCCCCACGACCGCGGCCTCCACGACGTCTGGATGCGACATCAGGAAGTCCTCCACCTCACTGGGCGAGACGTTGATGCCGGAACTCTTGATCATCTCGGTGCTGCGCGAGGCGAAGGAGAGCCAGCCGGCTGCCGACAGCACCCCCAGGTCTCCGGTGTGGAAGAAGCCGTCGGCGTCGGTGAGCGGTTCCGCCCTGCCCTCGGCGTCGAGGTAGCCTGGGCTCAGGCGCCCCCTTACGAGGATCTCCCCCAGCTCGTCTGGCGGGAGCACGGCCCCGCTGTCAGGATCGACCACGCGGACCTCTACGCCCGGCAACGGAGGTCCCTGCGACGTCCTACGCTGCTCCAGGGGTGCGTCGTACGGCGTGACACAGCAGTTGCCGTAGACCTCCGTCGATCCGTAGATGTTGCAGATGAGGTCGGCTCCGAGAGCGTCTGCCACGAGAGTGATTTCACTCGGCGGTCCCAGGGTCAGACCGCGTCGCAGCGCAGGGAGCCGGTCGGCCGCGAAGGACGGCTCGTCCAGCAGCGCGTGCGTCACGGCCGGCAGCGTGTACAGAGCGGTGCACCGCTGCTCCTGCAGCAGCGCCAATGCTTCGGTCGCCTCGAACGTCGACTGGAGGATCAGCGCGGCGCCGTGCGTGAGGGTGGCCATCAGCGCATTCGCTCCGCCGTAGGCCCAGAACAGCGGGGAAGCCAGGAAGACGCGGTCCCGCGGCGTGAGTCCCTGCCGCTCGCCGATCTCGAAGCCGTTCTCGATCAGGTCCCGGTGCACCAGCGGAACGGCCTTGGGTCGCGCGGTGGAGCCGGAGGTGTAAAGCACCATCGCCACGTCGTCCGGACCCGCGGGTGACCTGGTCGTCAGCGGCTCGTGCGCGAGCAACTCGGCGTACGGAAGGGCACCCGGCGGTACCTGGTCGCCCACGACGACGACGGCCCGCAGAAAGGGGTAGCGCGAGCTGCGCCACGTCCCGGGCGCGGCCTCCCACAGCTCCGGTACCAGCTCGCGGAGCGCAGCCAGGAAGTCCTGCTTGCCGAGGCGGTCGACCATGACGAGGACGTCCGGCCGGGCGTGGCCGAGCAGGTAGTCAAGGTCCCACGCCCTCACCCACGTGTTCATCGGGGCCAGCGTCGCGCCCAGCGCCGCTGCGCCGAACGCGGTCTCGAGCCACTCGGAGCGATTGTCGGCGAGCAGAGCCACGACGCCACCGGCACGCGCACCCGCAGCGGCCAAGCCCCCAGCCACTCGCTCGCAGCCCTCGAGCCACTGCGCATAGGTCCTCGACGAACTCGTCGTCCGCAGGGCTTCCTGCTGCGGCGCGCGCGCCGCCTTTTCCTGCAGCAGCGCGTGCAGCGTCGTACTGGTGGGACGCTCGTCCTGCAGCGCTGTCACCTGTCGCCTCCTTCGGGGAGCATGCCTCCCGCACCCGACGGGCCGCCGGGGACGTGCGGAAGGGCGGCCCTCTTGCCGCCGTCTTCTGGAACTTGTAGGTTACTTCGGATAGACGAAATGTTCCGCACTACGGTTCGTCCGTCAAGGAGTAGAGCGAGGCCGGTCGCACCCCGCCCGCGGCTACGGCGGCGCTCACTAGGATCGCCGCCCGTGGCCGGGCGTGCCACCGGCACCGCACCACCGGCACCGCACCACCGGAAGGCCCGAGACCATGTTCACCTCGACGGACGACGACGCGAAGGACCGCTTCTCCCGGATTTTCGGCGTGTTGGAGCTGCTCGCCCCACACCCCGCCGGGTTGACGGTCACTGAGATCAGCCAGCAGCTCGGGCTGCCCCTGAGCAGCACGCACAACCTGCTGCAGCGGCTGGTCAAGGTCGAAGCCGTGCTGGTCACGTCCGATCTGCGCTACTCCATCGGCGGGCGGGCCGTGCGTTACGGCATCCGGATCATGGAGGGCCTGAACCTCAGGGCCGTCGCCCGCCGTCACCTCCAGGATCTGGCCCAGCTGCTGGGCGAGGACGTCTATCTCGCCGAGCGCTTCGGCGATCGGATCGTCTACACCGACCGGGTTGCCGGCCACCGCCCGATCAAGCTGGACATCCAGCTGGGGCAGTCGCTGCTGTTGCATGCGACTTCCGTGGGCAAGCTGTTTGCCGCCCACCACGACGAGCTCCGCGAGAAGATGATGAGCCGCGACCGGCAGCGGCTGACACCCACCACGCTCGTCGAGGTCGAGGAGCTCGAGCAGGAGCTGCAGGAGATCCGGGTCCAGGGCTACTCGGTCAGCCGCCAGGAGGCGGTGACCGGGATCATCGGCGTCGCCGTGCCGGTGCGGGATACCCAGGACAAGGTGGTGGCGGCGATCCACCTCTCCGCGCTGGCCGCGCATTGGGAGCCCACGACGGAGGAGGCCTGGCTCCTGCAGACCACCGCCACGGCCGCGTCCGTCGAGAAGAACCTCGGCAGGCTCGGGCACGACGAAGTCCGCTGAGTCCGCAGTCCTGTCGGCAGCCGCACCACGTTCCTTGCCGGGCCGTCTCCGCCTCACTACAGTCCGAGAATCGGTAATGTCTATCGGATTCTCGAAGGCTGCGGTGTCCGGCCGGCCGCACATCCAGGAATGGAGAGTCACGTGCCAGCCGCAGGTCCCGCCACCGACCGTCCAGGTCCGCTTCAGGGCATCACGGTCCTCGAGTGCGCCTCCATCGTCCTCGGGCCGCTGACCGCTCAGCTGCTCGGTGACATGGGAGCCGACGTGATCAAGGTCGAACCTCCGGAGGGCGACCTGACCCGAGCCATCGGCCCGTGCCGGGAGGAGGGGATGGGCTCGTTCTTCCTCAGCAACAACCGCAACAAGCGCAGCATCGTGCTCGACCTCAAGGTCCCGGAGGGGCGCGAGGTCCTCGGCCGCCTCGTGGAGCGTAGCGACGTCTTCCTGCACTCGGTGCGCACCAGCGCCGCCGAGCGGCTGGGCCTCCTGTACGAGCAGCTGACCGCCCGCCGACCGGATCTTGTCCACTGCCACCTGACCGGGTTTGCCGACGCGGGTCCGTACGGCGGCAAGCCTGCGTACGACGACATCGTCCAGGCCCTCTCCGGGCTGGCCGTGCTGCAGTCGGTCGTGACCGGCGTCCCGCGCTACATGCCGGCGATCTTCGCCGACAAGGTCACGGCGGTGCAGGCCGCCTTCGCCGTCTCCTCGGCCCTCCTGCACCGCGCGCGCACCGGTGACGGCCAGTCCGTGGTGGTGCCGATGTTCGAGAGCATGGCTGCCTTCAACATGCACGAGCACTTATGGGGCCACGCCTTCGAGCCCCCGCTGGCGCCCATGGGGTACGAGTCGGTCAGCACGGCCTCCCGGCGTCCCTTCTCGACCCTGGACGGCTACCTGTCGTTCCTGCCGTACTCCGACGCCCAGTGGTCGCGCTTCTTCCACCTCATCGGCCGCGACGACGTGATGAAGGACGAGCGCTTCGCGACCTTCGCAGCCCGGCAGCAGGCGGTGTCGGTGGTCTGGGCTGAGATCGCTGCACAGCTGGCGCTGCGGACCAACGCCGAGTGGACCGCCCTGCTGGGCGGCGAGGACATCCCGTTCGCGGTGGTCAACTCGCTCGAAGACCTGACCCGCGACGAGCACCTGGTCAGCACCGGGTTCTGGCAGATCCGTGAGGACCCCGTGGACCACCAACTACTGCGGGTGCCGTCCCCGGCCACCATCATGTCGCAGACCCCACCGAGCGTGCGCGCGCTGCCCCCCCGGCTCGGCGAGCACACCGCCGACGTGCTGGCCGGGCTCGGGATGGATGCGGCCGAGGTGGCACGGCTGGTCGAGGCAGGGGCCACCCGGCTCTGAACGGGGCGCCCCGGCTCAGCGGGCGTTGCGGCGGGTCAGCACGGTCCGGTCGAGACCTGCAGCGCTGTGCACGCCGAGCAGCGCGAGCGCCCGCTCCAGCTCCGTCTTCAGGACGTCCAGCACGCCCGACACCCCCGCCTCTCCCCCGACGGCCAGGCCGTACAGGTAGGGCCGACCGACGAGTACGGCGCGTGCCCCCAGCGCCAGGGCCGTCACCACGTCGGTGCCGCGGCGAACGCCGCCGTCCAGCAGCACCTCCAGCCGGTCACCGACCGCGGCGACCACTCCGGGCAGTGCGTCGAGCGACGCCTGGGCCACGTCCAGCTGACGGCCGCCGTGGTTGGACACCACGACTCCGTCGACGCCCAGATCCGCGGCGTGCACTGCGTCCTCCGGCGCCAGGACGCCCTTCACGAGCAGCGCGCCCTTCCACTGCTGCCGCAGCCAGAACAAGTCGTCCCAGGTGAGCGTGGACTGCATGAGCTCACGGGACTGCATCGCGACCGACTCCGCGGCAGCTCGCATCCCGCGGTCCTCGACCAGGTTGCGAGCGCCGACCCGGCCGTGCCGAAGCAGCCCGTAGAGCCAGATCGGGTGCCGCAGCGCGTCCAGACCGCGCACCGGTGTGAACACCGGCGGCTGACCCATGCCTCGCCGGCGCTCGCCCTCGCGGTTGCCGATGACGGGGACGTCGACGGTCACGAGCATCACCCGCGTGCCGGCGTCCCAGGCCCGGCGCAGCAGGTCCCTCGTGAGCACGCCGCTCTTCGGGTAGAGCTGGAAGAAGTGCCGCGCCGAGGTCGCCCGGGCCAGCTCCTCGATTGACCACGACGCCGACGTGCTGAGCACGTGCCGGGTCCCGTGCCGCTCCGCTGCGCGGGCCGCGGCGACGTCCCCGCGCCAGTGCGCCAGGCCGGAGAAGCCGGTGGGGGCGAGCAGCACCGGCAGCTCCAGGTCGACGCCGGCAACCGTGGTCCGCAGGTCGGGCTGGCCCACCGCACGCAGCACGCGCGGCACGAGCGACCACCGCGCGAACGCGGCCCGGTTTTCCTGCAGGGTGACCAGGTCGTCGGCACCGCCGTCCACGTACTCCCAGACCATGTGTGGCAGCCGCCGCCGCGCCGCGGCCCGGTAGTCCTCGACGCTCAGGAGCGTCTCCGGCGTGCGCCACCTGTACTCGAACGTGGCGAGCGCCGTCACACGCGGATGCCGGCTCGGGCGTCGAAGGCCTCGAGGTAGGCAGCACGCAGGGCTGACGACTTCTGCTTGTCCGTCAGCGGCACCGCTCCCGGCGGCGGGACGGCGGCCGCGTGTTCCTGGAGCGCCGCACCGACCTCCTGCACGTGCCGGTGCGGCACCACGACGACGCCGCCGGCCCCGGCGACGACGACGTCACCCGGCTCGACGACCACGCCGCCGCAGCTGACCGGAACGTTGATCTCACCCGGCTCGCGCTTCGCCGGCGCGAAGGAGGCCTCCCCGCGGCCGAACACGGGGATCCCGACTGCCTCTACCTCGACCAGGTCGCGCCAGCACCCATCGACGACGACGCCGGCCAGCCCGCGGGCGCCCGGCAGGACGAGCGCCTGGGAGCCCGACCCGCCGCCACCCCGGTAGCCGTGCCAGTCGACGACCAGCACGTCGTCCCGCTCGGCCAGCGACAGTCCGCCGTGGATGGCGAGGTTGTCCCCTGGCCAGGCCTTGGCCGTCAGGGCGAACCCGACAGTGACGCCCTGCGTGCGGACCAGCGGCCGGACTCCGCCGTCCATCGTGTACGGCCGGCCGACCAGGTCGGAGATCTCGGCCACCGTTGTCGAACGGAACGGCATGAGCAGTCCCGGGTCCAGCCCCGCGGGTCGTGTGCCCTGACGCGGCGGCACCATGACGCGGTGCCGGTACTGCTTCGAGTTGCTCATGTCACTCCTGCTCCAGCCAGGCGCTCACCCGGTCAGCGAGACGTCCTTGGACCAGAACAACAGCTTGCGCTCCATCCACGACGTCGCGGCGTAGATGATCACGCCCATCACCATGAGGTTGAACAGCAGCGCCCAGACCGCCGGTACGTTGAACTGCGAACGGGCCAGGATGATCAGGGCGCCCAGACCGTTCCGCGACCCCACGAACTCGGCCACGATCGCCCCGATGAGCGCGAACACCGAGCCCACCCGCAGCCCCGCGAAGACGTAGGGCAAAGAGCGGGGCAGCCGGACGTACCGGAACAGCTGCATGCGACTGGCCCCGAGGGACCGCAGCAGATCGTACTCGTCCCGGTTAGTAACCTTCAGACCCTGGAGCGTGTTGATCAGGATGGGAAAGAAGGTGACGAGCGCGACGATGACCGTCTTGCCGAGCTGACCGAAGCCCAACCACAGGATGATGATCGGCGCGATTGCGATCTTCGGCATCGTCTCGACGGCGATGATCAGCGGCATCACCACCCCCTCGAGCCCCTTGATCAGCACCAGAACGGCGGCCACGAGGAACGACGCCGCCGCGGCCAGCAGAAAGCCGATCACCGTGGCACTGACCGTCGAGCGAACGTCCTCGCGGAAGCCCGGTGTCTGCCACTGGTCGACGAAGGCGGCGTAGACGTCGGTGGGAGCCGGGATGATCAGGTCCGATACCCAGCCGTTCCGTGAGGCGATCTGCGCCGCGATCAGGATCGCCAGTGCGAGCACCACGGTGCCGAGGCGCTGCTTGACCACCTCCGGGCGCATCCGGCGCGCGCGCCGGGCTGGCGGAGCCGCGCCCACCGCAGTCTCCTCGGACCGCTGACTCATCAACTGCGACTGGGTCATGGTCGGCCCCTCCCGGAGTCGCTCATCAGTGTCGCGTTGAGCTCCTCCTTGAGCTGGACCTCCAACGTCCGGAAGCGCTCGTTGGCGAGCAGCGCGAGGTTGCGCGGCCTCGGAAAGTCGACCTCGACATCCTCGATGATCCGGCCGGGACCGCTCGACATGACCAGGACGCGGTCCGAGAGCCACACAGCCTCCTGGATGGAGTGCGTAACGAACAGGATCGTCTGCCTGAGTTCCCGGGCGATCTGTTGCAGCAGCGTGTTCATGCTGTCGCGGGTGATCGCGTCGAGGGCGCCGAAGGGCTCGTCCATGAAGACGAGGTCCGGCTCGTGCAGCAACGCGCGGGCCAGCGAGGCGCGCTGCTGCATGCCGCCCGAGAGCTCCCCCGGGTACTTGTCCTCCGTGCCGCCGAGCCCCACGAGCTCGAGCAACTCGCGGGCCCGCCTCGTCGCGGGCTTCATCTCCAGGTGCAGGACCCGGGCTGGCAGGAGGACGTTCTGCAGCACGGTCCACCACGGCAGCAGGGTGGAGGTCTGGAAGACCATCCCGTACCTGCCGGGCAGCGCAGGGCCGCCCGTCCCGTCGTAGTCGATCGTCCCGGACGTGATGGGCAGGAGGCCGGCGCACGCCTTGAGCATCGTGCTCTTGCCGCAGCCGCTGGGGCCGACGAGGGACACGAACTCACCGGCGCGGACGTCGAAGGAGACACCCTTCACGGCGAGCTTGGAGCTCTCGTCGTCGCCGTAGGACTTATCCACGTCCGTGACCCGCAGGCGCACCGCGGAGTCGGTGGGCAGGGGATGTCCGCCGTCGCCGAGAGGATTCCTCTTGGCAGTCATGGGTCTCCTGATCTGCAGAACGCCCCCGACCATCAGCCCTCTACCATTCTGCAGTCTGCGGCAGCCTTCTCGATCTCTGCGACGTCGAAGTCGTTCATGTCGTCGAGCAGCGAGGGGTCCCAGATCTCCTCTACCGGCAGGGGCTTGGCGAGCTCGCCGCTCTCCACCGCGATGTCGATGCGTTCCTGCACCGTCCGCTCCGCGACACGGCCCCACTGTTCGTCGACGGGGAACTGGCTCTTGAGCCGCGACATCAACGACTCCACGCCGTCCTTCACGGCCTGGTCGTCGGCCACGCCGGCCGGCTTGGACTCGGGGTAGACCTCCCACTGGATCTTGAGCGCGCACTCTGGGTTGGCCTTGGTGAAGACCGCGGCCTTCGCAAGCCCACGGCCGAACGTCACCAGGGTCTCCCGCTGCCCCTTGATCATTGTCGCCGGTGCGGCGATGCCGCCCAGCCAGCCGAAGTCGTCGATGGGGGAGTCGATCCTCCGGATCTCGTGACCAAGGGCCTCGATCTGGCCGTAGACCGAGTCATAGCCGATGTAGGCCGCGATGCGACCCGACTTGAGCGTCTCGTATGCCTCCGCCCCGACTCCCACGGCGACGATGTCGACCGAGTTCGGGTCGAGGCCCTCGGCTTCCATGACGCCCTTGAGCAGTCCGGCGCCATCACCGGCCAGGCTGAACGTGCCGACCGTCTTTCCCACCAGGTCGTCGAGCGAGTCGATGTCGCTGTCGGGCATCACGACTGGCCAGTACGGGTTGTTGGGGATGTAGCTGTAGAAGACCTTCAGGTCGGCGCCGCCGTTGACGACGGCGGCCATGGCGCCCATCGTGCCGCCGGAGCCGACGTCCGTCTTGCCCGTGGCGACCGCGGTCATGACCTCGCCGGTGCCGTTGTAGGCGTCGAACGTGACGTCCAGCCCCTCGTCGGTCCAGTACTCGAGGTAGGTCGGCACAGCGGCGTAGTAGGCGGAGCCGGGCAGGTCCGGGTTGGTCACGCCGAACGACAGGCTGGTGGTCTCCTCGCCCCCCGCGATCGTCTTCCCGTCGCCGCCGGCGGTGTCGGACTCGCTGCCGCAGGCGACCAGCGTGAGGGTGAGGGCGCAGGCGCCGGCAGCAGCACGAGCTCCGCGCGACGTGATAGTCGATCTCATCAGAAACGCTCTCTTTCGGTCGACGGCGTAGTTGCCGTGTACGAGGGTGTCGCAGCTGCGGGCTCATGAGTCCGAGACCGGGATCCTGAGACGCGGCGGTCGCTTCCGGAGCGGCCTACTTTCGAATTCGTATCCCAAACTGCGAAGCCATGCGGTGAGCAGGGTCACAGTGGCCTGCACGAAAGTCAAGGCCCCTGACCCCGGCCGGCTCTGCGCACCCCCGCGCCGTGACGCGGGTTGACTGGTGCCGCTGCGCGTGATGACATGACGATACAAATTTCGAAGCACGATTCGATTAGATGAAGGACATGCCCGTGCCCCACACCAAGTCGGCCGCTGCGCCGACCGGGTTCCAGCCCGCGTACGAGGCCACGGCCGCGCTGCTGGTCGACCTGGGTGTCCACGACGTCTTCGGGCTCATGGGCGACGACACGGTGCGGCTCGTGTCGGCGCTCGTGGACCGCGGCGTCCGGTACCACGACGCCCGGCACGAGAACGCCGCCGTGGCCATGGCGGCCGGCTACGCGAGCACAACCGGTGCTCTCGGCGTGTGCGTCATCAGCCGGGGGCCCGGCACCACGAACGCGCTCACCGCCCTGGCCAACGCGGCCCGGGGCGACGCCACTCCTGTCCTCGCCATCACGGGGGACGAGTGGGTGCACCCGCCGGCGAACAGCGTCCTGCTGCCAGACGGCAAGGCGCTCGACATCGCCGTCGTAGGTGCGGGCTGCGGCTTCCCGACGTTCACGCCGCAGACCGCCCGGTCGCTCCCGCACGCCGTGCTGGACGCGGCAGGTGCGGCGATGCGCGGGCACACGGTCCTGCTGACGATCCCGCGCGACCTGTTCGAGGCTCCCGTGGAGCTGCCAGCCAGCACGGCCACCGGACCTGGTCCGTCCCCCGCACCGCTCCCGGCGCGCCAGCAGTCCATCGACGCGGCTGTCGCCATGATCTCCCGGAGCCGTCGGCCGATGATTGTCGCCGGGGCAGGGGCCTGGTCTGCGGGCGCCACGTCGGCGCTGGTCGAGCTGGCCGACAGGATCGGCGCCGTCCTGTCGACCTCCCTGCGCGGCATCGGCATGTTCGCGGGGCACCCGCTCAACGCCGGCCTGATCGGATCGTGGTCGCATACGGCTGGACGACGCCTGATGGACGAGGCGGACTGCGTCCTGACCTTCGGTGCGAGCCTGAACCTCAAGAGCACCAGCGACGGCAGCGGGCTGCCCACCGCACCGGTGGTGCACGTGGACAGCGACCGCGCAAGTATCGGGCGCTTCTACTGGGCCGACGTGGCGGTGGTGGGCGACGCGCGCGTGGTCTGCGAGCAGCTCCTCGCCGCGCTGCCGGAGCGCAGCCCGGAGGACAAGCCGTTGCACAGCGCCGAGAACATTGAGCTGCTCGCCCGCTTCGATCCGGCCGCCGACTTCGAGGCGGCGAGCACCCGGTGGGCGATCGATCCGCGGACCCTGATCCTGGAGCTCGACCGGCTGCTGCCCGACGACCGGGCCGTCGTAACCGACAACGGCAACTTCTTCGGCTTCATCCCGCCACACATGAGGGTGCCGTCGCCGGACCGCTTCAAGCTCAGTTCCGACTTCTCTACGATCGGCCTGGGGTTCGGAACGGCCATGGGCGCGACGATCGCGCGACCGGACACCTGCACCGTCCTGTTCATCGGCGACGGGGCAATGCTGATGTCGCTCGGTGAGCTGGAGACCCTGGCGCGCCTGGACCTGCCGCTCATCGTGGTGATCATGAATGATGCTGCCTACGGGGCCGAGCGCCACTTCCTCGAGCTGCGCGGGTTCTCGGGCAAGCAGGCCATGTTCCCCGACACCGACTTTGCCGCCTTGGCCGAGGCGTTCGCGCTCGAGGCGGCCACGGTGCGGACCGTGGCCGACCTCGAGGCCCTGGCTCCGCTGCTGGCCACCGGGCGCGTGGGCCCGCTCGTGCTCGACTGCAAGGTCAGCCCGGACGTCGTGGCCGGGTTCCTGTCCGGCCACGTGGCTGGTCGGTGACCGTCATCGCGCCGTTGCCGGCTCTTGACCGTGCCGGGTGACCGAGTATCCTGGAACTAGGAATAAGTTTCCAGTTCCCGAAGAGCGCCTGACGCGCATGAGAGAACCTGTCTGCAGAGGACGCGGGCTCGCGCGTTGCCGGCCGACACGACGGACGGGATGACCGCATGACCGAGCACGTGGTGTGTGACGCGCAGGAGGTTCCCCCCGGCGGCAGTTCGATCGTGACGATCGGCAAGCTCGAGTTCGGGATCTACAACATCGACGGCGAGTACGTCGCGGTGCGCAACCTGTGTCCGCACGCAGGTGCGCCGCTGTGCCGCGGCGTGCTCACGGGCATGGTCGTCTCGGACGGTCCCGGGCAGCGCCGCTGGGAGGCCGACGGCAAGATCCTGCGCTGCCCGTGGCACGGGTGGGAGTTCCGGCTGCCGGAGGGCGAGACGGTGGCGCAGCCCGCCATCAAGGTCCTCACCTACCCGGCGCACGAACAGGACGGGAAGATCGTCGTGAGCCTGCCGGTCCGGCCTGCCGCTCGGGCGGCCGCGGAGGTCGCCCGATGAGCGCCCCCACCGGAACACCGCCGCGCGGCGCCACCGAGCTCACCGGCGGACGGTTGGCCGACCTCGCCCGGACCTCGCTGCACGACCGGGCCGGCTCCGGTCGCACCGTCCGCCACGACGTCGTCGACGCCTCGGTCCAGGTCCGGCCGCGCGAGCAGGCCGACCTGCGCGCGTACCTCCCTCGGGTCTGGGGTGACCGGCGGCTGCCCTCCGGCGAGCGCTACTACTACCCAAACGTGCTGGGCGACTACCTGCGCGAGGCCTACGACGGTGACGGCCCGCCCGGGTCGGACCCCGAGCTGCTCGAGCGGCACCTGTTCGTGGACTCCCCGGTCACCATGGCGGTGCTCAACCCGCTGACCCTGGGGCTGCTCCCCGACATCGACCTGCTCACGGCCATCTGCTCGGCGACCAACGAGTGGCTGGCCAGCACCTGGCTCGACCGTCCCGGTGCGGATCAGCGCTACCGCGGTTCCATCCGGGTGGCACCGGGCGACGCGGAGGCAGCGGTCCGCGAGATCGAGCGCTGGGCCGACGATCCGCGGTTCGTCCAGGTCAGCGTCCCGCTGCAGTCGCTCCAGCCGTACGGCAAGCGCAGCTTCTGGCCGATCTGGCGGGCTGCCGCCGAGCGCGGACTGCCCGTCATGATCCGGGCCGATGCCGAGACCGGTGTCGAGTTCGCCCCTTCCGCCAGCGGCTACTTCCGCACCTTCCTGGGCTTCGCCTCCTACCAGCCGCTGACGCTGGTCAATCACCTTGCCAGCCTCATGGTCGAGGGCGTCTTCGACGACCTGCCCGAGTTCCGCGTGGTCTTCGGCGACGGCGGCTGGGACTTCGCCGCCACGATGATGTGGCGGATGGACAAGGACTACCGGCCGATGCGGCCGGACATGCCCTGGATGTCGCGGCTCCCGTCCGAGTACCTGCTGGACAACGTGCGCTTCGTGTCCCGCCTCAACGAGGGACCGACCGACGACGCGCTGGTCGACGAGTGGGCCGTCATGTCCGACGCAGAGAGGGTTCTCCTTTACGGAAGTGGCTACCCCGCCTGGGACTTCCTGCCGGTCGACGGTTTGCTTCCGTCCGCTGACGAGCACCTGCGCCGCCGGGTCCTGCTCGAAAATGCTCACGACCTCTACCGCGGCCTGCCCACCGGAGGAGACCGATGACGAGCCTGTCCTCGACCACGCACGCGCCAGCGGCCGCCCCCTCCGGCACCAGCGCGTCGGAGACGGTTCCTGTCAAGGTCGTCGACAGCGACATCCACGTGAACCCGCGCAGCGCCGTGGAGCTAGCCGACAGCCTCCCGTCCGAGTGGGCCCACTTCAAGGACCTTCTCTACGGTGGCGGCATCCTCGGGGCGTCGGTCATCTTCGCGCCTCCCAACGAGGGACGGCGGCTGGACGCCTTCGGCAGCGACGGCGGCCCCGCCGGCTCCGATCCAGGGCTGACCGGCCGGCAGCTGTTCGACGAGGCAGGTGTGGACCTGGCGGTCATCATCCCGCTCACCGACAAGTCCGCCGCCAACCCTGAGCACGAGGCGGCGATGTCTGCCGCCAACAACACCTGGCTGGCCAGCTCGTGGCTCGGCGAGTACAACGGCCACGAGCGCTACAAGGGCACGATCCGCGTCAGCTCGGACCCCGACCTCGCGGTGCGCGAGATCGAGAAGTGGGCCGGCCACCCGCACTTCGTGCAGGTCATGCTCAACCCCTACCTCGGTATCCCGCTCGGGCACCGGACCTTCTGGCCGGTCTACGAGGCGGCGTCGCGGGCCGGGCTGGTCGTGTGCACGCACGTCACGCTCCAGCGCCCAGGCCCGGCGCTGCTCACGTCGTCGGGCGCGCCGCGGACTTTCCTGGAGAACCACGCGCAGTTCTCCATGCTCTACGCCGCTCACCTGGTCAGCCTGCTGGAGGAGGGCGTCTTCGGTCGCTTCCCCGACCTTCGCTTCACCTTCGTCGAGGGAGGCTACGCCTGGTGCCTGCCGCTGCTGTGGCGGCTGGACAAGCACTGGCAGTCCCTGCGCTCCGAGGTGCCGGCGCTCGAGCGGAAGCCGTCGGACTACGTCCGCGAGCACGTCTCGTTCACGCGCCAGCCCTACGAGGAGCCGCGCGACATGAAGTACATGGCGCGCGTCATCGAGTGGCTCGGGCCCACGACGCTCGAGTTCGCGACCGACTACCCGCACTGGGACGGCGACTACAGCACGGCAATGGGCTTCCAAGGCGTCTCGCGCGAGGTCCGCGCCCAGATCCTCGGCCTCAACGCGATCGAGAAGCTGCGACTGTCCAGCACCCGCAGCTCCCGGCACTGGAGCGAGTTCCCCGGCGCGACCGGACCCGGTGGCCTCGACGCACCCACCCAGTTTCAACCGCCCGTCCCGCAGTGAGCACGGGACCAATGGACAGTCCGGCACCGACGTCCAATCCACCTGGAGATCCGGCATGAGCGCGACCCAGACAGAAGCGGTTCCGTCCACCGGCGGCGCGGGCTTGCCCCGCGAGCTGGCCAGCGGCGTCTGGTGGCTCGGCTCCTGCCTCGAGAGCTCGGCCTTCGATGAGCCGGTGCACTTTCACACCTCCGCCTACCTCGTCCTGGGCGAGGACCGGACCCTGCTGTTCGACACCGGCCCGGCCGGTGCGTGGGACAAGATCGAGGCCGACCTGGCGCATGTCCTGCAGGGCCGGGCGCTGGACTACATCGTCCCCTCCCACCCCGAAATCCCGCACGCCGGCAGCCTCGACCGGGTCCTCACGACCTACCCGGAGGCGCAGGTGCTGGGCGACCTGCGCGACTACCACCTCTACTTCCCGAACTTCGCTGACCGCATGACGGCGGTCCCCCACGGCACGGAGATCGACCTGGGCGGCGGCTTCGTGTTCGTCGTCCTCGAGGCCGTGATCCGCGACCTGCCCTCCACCGTCTGGGGCTACGAGAAGAAGCAGCAGGTGCTCTTCCCGGTCGACGCGCTCGGTTACGGGCACCTGCCGCAGCCGTCGCGCGACGTCGACGAGCCGCTGCACCGGGTCGGGGAGTGCGCGCTACTTGCCAGTGAGCTCGACCACCCGCCGGACCTGGACCTGGCCACCCACCTGACGAAGTCGTCGCTGTTCTGGAGCCGGTTCGTGCGGATCGACCAGTACTTCGACCGGTTCGACGCGCTGCTCGAGAAGTACCCCACGCGGCTGCTCGCCCCGGCGCACGGCAGCGTCGTAGACGACCTCAACGTGATCATGCCGGTCCTCAAGGCCGCCCATCGCAAGGCGTTCGTCGGCTGAGCCGGCGCAACGACCCGAGGAAGGAGACCCGCGTGCAGCTCGTGGACCTGACGCACCACTTCACCGACGGCATGTTCGGGCTCACGACCCTCCCCCCGATCCGGGTGACCCGGCTGAAGTCTCTGGACAGCCACGGCGTGAACGTCACGCACCTGGACTGCGCCGTCCACTCCGGCACTCACCTCGACGCGCCCGCGCACTTCATCCCGGGAGCCGAGAGCATCGAGGAGCTGTCCCTCGACCGCGTCAGCGGACCGGCGATCGGCATGGCCGTGGCGTGCGGCCCTGATCACGAGATCACCGCCGACGAGCTCCGGACTGCCGATCCAGGTCTGCAGCCCGGCGACATCCTCTTGCTGCGCACCGGCTGGTCGCAGTACTTCTCGACCGATCGCGAGACCTACCGCCGGCACCCCTGGCTGAGCCACGACGCCGCCCATTGGCTGGTGGACCAGCAGCTGAAGATGGTGGCTATCGACGTCCCGTCCCCCGACCGGCCTGAGCACCTGCGGCCGGAGGGGTTCGACTTCCCCGTCCATCACACGCTTCTCGGCGCCGGCGTCCTGATCGCCGAACACCTCAAGGACCTTGAACTCGTCGTCGGACGCCGCGGCCGGGCCTTCGCCTTCCCGCTGAGGATCGACGGCTCGGACGGGTCCCCCGTGCGCTTCGTCGTCGAGCTGTGACCACCACCCGACGACCCGTGACAACGAGCCCCGGCAGCTGGAAGAGAGGACGGCTCCGATGAGCCCTACCCAGACGGAGGCCTCGACCGAGACCGCGGCGGCGCTGGTGGAGCTGGTGCCCGACGCGCTCTACCTCCTGGGCAGCAGCATCGCGCTGGACGGACGGATCAGCTGGGTACCTCCGGAGGCCCGCGGGTGGCAGCCGTCGAACTGCTACGTGCTGCTCGACGACGGTCACTGCCTGGTCGTAGACCCCGGACCGGCGGTGCTCGGCGACGTCGTGGTCGAGCAGCTGCAGCAGCTGCTCCCTGCCGGCTCACCGGTAAGCATCTTCGTCACGCGAGCGGAGCCGGACACGACCGGCGGCATCGGCGCCATCGCCCGTGCATTCCCGGTGGACCGCCTTTATGCCGGGGGCGGCCCGAACCCGTTCGACTCCTTCGAGGCAGCCGGGGAGGTGCAGTTCGGCGACCGGCGGGAGCGCATCCAGCTCGAGCGCATGCCAGCCGGTTTCCGGATGCCGGTTGGTCCGGCCCGGGACCTCCAGGTGATCCCGCCCAGCCTCCGGCTGCTGGCGACCTGGTGGGCTTACGACGCCGCCACCGCGACCCTGTTCACGTCGGACTCCTTCACGCACACCCTGAACGAGCTGGCGGACGGCCCACGCCGGCTGACCGCGGCGATGCCTGCGCAACAGGACCCGACGCAGGTCGCCGGTCACCTCACCTCGAAGTTCGAATGGCTGCGCCACGCCAAAACGACAACCTTGCTCGACGGGGTGCGGGCGCTATTCGACGAGTACGACGTCGGCCGCATCGCCCCGGCCCACGGGCTCGTCCTGGAGGGCCGCGACGTGGTGCACCAGCACGTGGAGGCGGTGCTCGAGGTCCTGACCGATCTCGCGTCGTGACACCGGGTGTTCCGCTGTACACGCCGATCCGCACGATGACGGAGGACCAGGACACATGAGAGTCGTTGTCGATCGAGAGCTCTGCAAGGAGCACGGCCAGTGCACCCTGGCGGCCCCGAAGGTCTTCACGCTGGCCGAGGAGGGCCTGGAGTACGACGCCGACCCGGGTCCTGACCTGCTCGACGACGTCGAGGCGTCCATCGATGCCTGCCCCGTCCAGGCCATTTCCCTCGAGGAGTAGCCGTGGTCGACCAGCTCGTCGTCGTCGGCGGGTCTCTCTCGGGGCTCCGGGCGGCGGAGTCGCTGCTGGCGGCAGGCTTCCCGGGCACCGTCACCGTCATCGGTGAGGAGCCGGAGCAGCCGTACAACCGGCCCGCCCTGTCCAAGCAGGCGCTCACGCAGGCGGAGGCCTACGAACTCGAGCTCTTCCGGCGCAAGCCCAGTTGGGACCGGATCCAGTGGCGGCTGGGTCGCGCGGTCGTTGGCGCAGCGATCGGCGACGGCCAGCTCGACCTCGCCGACGGCGAGCAAATTCCGTTCGACGGCCTGGTCGTGGCCACCGGTCTGCGTCCCCGCCGGCTGGCCGCTCCGGGGCCCGCCGCCGGCCGGTATGTCCTGCGCACCGCGGGTGACTCGCGCGCCCTGCGCCGTGTCCTATCGCCGGGGGCCCGAGTCGTGGTCGTCGGCGGCGGCTTCCTTGGCTGCGAGGTGGCTGCGTCCGCTTCAGTCCGAGGGTCCGACGTCACGCTGGTCATCCCTCAGCGGCGCCCGCTCGAGCAGCACCTCGGCGGCGAGTTGGCCGACGTTGTCGCGCGGCGCCACGCCCGGCACGGCGTGCAGATCCGTACCGAGCAGGCCGTCGTTGGCCTCCGGGGCGAGGATCGCGTCGAGGGCGTCGTGCTCGGGTCGGGCGACGTGCTCGCCGCCGACGTGGTCGTCGAGGCCGTCGGGTCGAAACCCAACGTTGACTGGCTCGCGGGGAACGGGCTCGACCTCGAGGACGGGGTCCTGTGTGACAATTCCCTGCGGGCTGTAGGGGGGGACCGGGTGGTGGCCGTCGGCGACGTCGCCCGCTTCCCCCATCCCCTCTACGGCGACCGGCCCCGTCGGATCGAGCACTGGAACATGGTCCCCGAGACGGCCAAGCGGGCCGCCCACTCGCTCGTCGCCGAAATGGGCTACGGCTCTGCGCCCGACAAGCCCTTCGTGCCGATCCCCTCGTTCTGGACCGACCAGTACGACCTTCGGCTGCAGGCCTTCGGGAACCCCGCCTCAGGGCTGCACGACACGCGGGTGCTGCACGAGGGGCCGGACCACGAGCTCGTCGTCGGCTACCACCTCGACGGCACCCTCGTCGGCGTCGCCGGACTGGGGGCGGTCAAAAGTCTGCTCCCCCACCGCGCCGAGTTGGTCGCCCGCGCCGACGCGCTGCAAGCGGTCGCCGCCTGAGCCGGGCCCGGAGGCTCGGGCGAGCGGTCAGCGACCGGTCCAGCGGGCCGGCCGCTTCTCGGCGAAGGCGGCGGCCCCTTCGCGCGCGTCCTCGGACGCCAGGACCTCAGCGGTGATCTCGTCCTGGCGGTCGAAGCTGTCCTGCGCTGACCAGTCGCGCTGAGCCAGGATCACGCGCTTGCTGGCCGCGACCGACAGCGGCGCGTTCGCGATGATCTGCTCGGCCAGCAGTCTGCTCTCGGCCAGCGCCTGCCCCGGCGCGACGATCCGGTTCACCAGGCCGAAGTGGTGCAGCCGCCCAGCATCGACCGGGGCGCCCGTCAGGGCGAGCTCCATCGCCACGCGCTGCGGGACCAGGCGGGGCAGCCGGATCAGCCCGCCCGCCGCGGCCGCCAGGCCGCGACGGGCCTCTGGCAGGCCGAACTGCGCCTCGCTCGAGGCGACCACCAGGTCGCAGGCCAGGACGGCCTCGAACCCCCCGGCCAGCGCGTACCCCTCGACCGCGGCGATGAGCGGCTTGTCCGGTGGCGTGCGCGCGATGCCCAGGATCCCCCGGCCCTTCACCCGCGGGGACTCTCCGCGCAGGAAAGCCACCAGGTCCATTCCCGAGCAGAAGGTCCCGCCGGCGCCGGTGAGGATCCCGACGCGCAGGTCATCCCGCGCGTCGAGCTCGTCCACGGCGGCGCAGACGCCGTACGACACATCGCGGTCGATGGCGTTCTTCACCTCGGGCCGGTTGAGAGTGATCACCATCAACCCGTCGTGGACGTCCACCAGGACCTTGGGTGTCGGCATGGTGCTCAGTCTCCCGCTGCTGCGCCGGCGTCAGCGACGCGGCGGGAGAAGACCGGGCGCGGCTGAGCGGTGCCGTCGCGCGTGAAGCCCAGCTGCACGGGCAGGCCCAGACACAGCCCGTCAGCCTCCGGGAAGCGCCCCAGCACGCGCACGCCCTCCTCCATGTCGACCGTGAGCAGGACGTACGGCACCTCGTCTGCGAATACCGGGTCGTAGGGATGGTGCGCGACGGTCCAGCTGTGCACCGTCCCGCGTCCAGTCGCGACCAGCGGCCCGACCTCGAAGGACGTGCACCGCGGGCACAGCACCTGCGGGTAGTGCCGCACCAGCCCGCAGTGCAAGCACTGCTGGAGCACGAGCTCCCCCCGCTCGGCGCCCCTCCAGTAGTCCGCTGCCAGTCCGGCCACCGGCCCTCCGTCGCTCATCCGCGTCCCCGTGCCATGACGGCCAGTCCGCCGTCGCCCATGTCGCCGTAGCCGGTGGCCAGACCCACTTCGGCACCCGCCACCTGCGCTCGCCCGGCCTGCCCACGCAGCTGTCGGACGAGTTCCACGATGTGGTTCATCCCCAGCATGTGCCCCTGCGACAGCAGCCCCCCGTGGGTATTGGTGGGCAGCGCGCCGTCCAGCCGCAGCCGACCGCCCTCGACGAAGCGGCCGCCCTCGCCCTTGGCGCAGAACCCCAGGTCCTCCAGCTGGCAAAGCACCACGTAGGTGAAGCAGTCGTAGATCTCGGCGACGTCCATGTCTTCGGGACCGAGCCCGGCCATCCCGAAGGCAACCGGCGCCGCCTTGGCGATGCCGATCCTCGTCATGTCGTCGCGCTGCGTGATGGAGCTCGGCGAGTGCGGGTGCCCCATGGCTACCCCCTGCAGCTCGACGCTGGGCTGGCGGAGGTCCCTCGCGCGCTCGGCCGAGGTGACCACGAAGGCGGCTCCACCGTCGCTCTCCAGGCTGCAGTCGAGCAGGCGGAACGGATCGGCGATCATCCGTGACTGCTGGTGGTCCTCCAGCGTGATCGGCTTTGTCATCACCGCGTTGCCGTGCAGCAGCGCGTGTTCGCGCATGGTCACGGCGATCTCGCCGAACTGCGCGCTGGTCGTGCCGTACAGCTCCATGTGGCGGCGGGCCATCGGCGCGTAGAGCTGCGCCGGTGCTGTGGCGCCGATGGGCCGCTCGAACTCGGTGACGAGGTGGAACTGCGGCATCGAGTGGATGCGGACGCCTGCCCTGGCGCCGGAGCTGACATTGCGCCCGGCCGCGACGAGCACGGTCTCGCACACGCCGGTCGCGATCGCGGCGGCTGCGGCCTGCAGTGCTCCGATGCCGCTGGCCCCACCGTGCGGGATGAGCGCCGAGAAGCGCAGGTCCTCGATCCCGAAGTTGGCGACATACTGCTCGGCCGGCGCTCCGGTGATCCCGACGGGGATGACGCCGTCGATGTCCCGGGGCGTCAGTCCGGCGTCGGCCACAGCCGTGAGCGACGCCTCGAACTGCAGTTCCATCGAGGTCTTCGCGCTCCGGCGCGTGTATTCGGTCTCGCCGATCCCGACGACGGCCGCGGCTGCGCGCAAGGACACTTCAGACACCCGCCCGTGCAGAGGACTCGAGCTCGCGGGCCATCTGCTTGCGGTAGCGCACGGGATCCAGCTCCAGTCCGTACCGCGCCGCCCCTGGGTAGTGGCTGGACAGGAAGGCCTGCTCAGCAGCGATGTCGGCCAGCATCTCATCGCGCGAGGGCAGCTCGGCCTCCCCGCTCACGAGCCGGGCCAGCCACTGCGTCTGCACGTCCATCATGGAGATGTTCGCCCCTCCACTGACGTTGAAGAAGCCGACGAAGTATAGGCCCGGCCAGTCCGGGTGCACGATGCGCCGGTAGGCCTCCAGCCGTCGACCCACGACGGGTGAGATCTCTGGCGACAGGAACGGCAGGTCCACCTCGTAGCCCGTCGCACCGATCACCACGTCGACGTCGATGCTGTCGCCGTCGCTGAAGGTCACCGTCCGTCCCGAGACCCCCATGACGCCCGGCTTGACCAGGATCTTGCGGTAGGCGACGTAGGACATGTAGGTGGCGCTACTCGCCGGGTGGGTGCGCGTCACCGGGGTGCGAAAGCCCCATTTCTCCATGGGGCCGTTGAAGATGCGGCTGATCGTCCGCAGGACCTGGCGCTGCACGACCCACGGCATCCAGGGCTTCATGACCTTGGCCAGCACGCGCGCCGTCGGCACGCCGAACATCATCCTCGGCATGATGAGGACCGGTGAGCGAGCGGCGCTGTACGTGCGGGCCGCCACCGGCGCCAGGTCCGCTGCGATGTCGAGCCCGCTGTTGCCGACGCCGACGACCAGCACGGTTTTGCCGCGGAACGGCTCGGGCTCGCGGTAGTCGTGCGAGTGCAGGTATTCGCCCGCGAACTGCGCGGCCCACTCCGGGTGCGCCGGCACGCCCTGATGACCGGAGCTGACGACGACGGCGTCGAACTCCTCCGTCCTCCCGTCCTGGAGGCGCACCGCCCAGCCCGCCTCGGGCGCTCCACCGAGCGGTGACACGTCGACGACGCGGCAGTTGAAGCGGATGTGCGGGCGGATCCCGCACACGTCCGCCACCCGGTCGAGGTAGTCGCTGACCTCCCGGTGCGAGGGAAACAGCGACGACGTGTCCTCGAACGGCAGGCCGCGGAAGTGGGTGACCCGAGGCTCGGAGTTGATGTGCAGCGAGGCGTACGCCGCGCTGAGCCCGTTGTCGTTGTCGTAGACCCAAAGGCCGCCGACGTAGGAGCCCAACTCGAACACGGTCACCTCGTGCCCGGCCTCCAGCAGGTGCCGCGCAGAGCTGAGACCGGCTGCCCCGGCGCCGATGACCGCGACGCGTGCGCTGCAGCTCATCCGAGGTCGGGCGCGGCGCCGGCAGTCTCCTCGCCCGAATCGGCCAGCTCGAACCAGAAGTCTGTGACCGCGCCCTCCGGCTTTTCCTGGAAGCGCACGACCAGCGGGGTCCCGACGGTCAGCCGGCCGGAGGCAGCTTTGACGTCCGAGAGGTCCATACCCTTCACGTAGCCCACGACGGCGGTGTCCGCCCCGTCGAGCAGCGCGTACGCCAGCACGTACGGCGGTGCCACCCGCATGCCGGGGAAGGCCTCGTACACGATGGTGAACATCTCCAGTACACCGGTGTGGCCGACCTCCACGTACTCCTCGGTGGCGACGTGATCGCGGTCGCAGAAGGACCGGGCCGGGAACAACACTCGCGTGCACACCGGGCACCGACGCCCGAGGAGCTTCTTGTCCTTGACGCCCTGCAGGAAGCTACCGACGGTCTCGCCCAGGGCGTGCCGGTAGGACAGGTCCCAGGTCTGCTCGAAGAACACCGGCTCGGACGTGGTCTGCGGCGTAGTGACGGTCATCGGGCGATCTCCTCGAGGTGGTTGGCCAGGACCAGGGATGCGTAGAACTGGTGGTCGCCACCGATGGCGGTGGCCAGACCCACCGAGGCGCCGGGCACCTGGTGGGCATCTGCCCGTCCGGTCACCTGCAAAGCGACCTCAGCCGCCCTGACAAGTCCGGTGACGGCGATCGGGTTGGTCGCCAGCGTGCCGCCGGAAGGGTTCACGACGGGCCCCTCTGCGCCGAGTGCGAACTCCCCCGCGGCGATGCGGCCGAAGGACTCGCCCTTGCCGCAGAGGCCGGCGGCCTCGATGGCATGAAGCTCAACGCTCGAGAACGGCGCGTACAACTCGGCGACGTCGATCTGCGAGCAAGGGTCGTTGATGCCCGCCTGGTCGTAAGCGCTCTGGATCGCGTCGCCGAGCGCGTCGGCATCGGCGTGGTCGCCGACGTTCGCTGGTCCCACCCGGTCACCCATCCAGAACGTCTCGCTACTCTGGCCGATACCCCGCACCCAGGCGACCGGCTTGTCCAGCCGGCGGGCATATCGCTCGCTGACCAGGACCACAGCGGCGGCGCCTGTCGAGGACGGGCACAGGTCGGCGAGCTTCAGCGGCCACGAGATCATCCGGGTGCCGAGCACCTCGTCCTCAGTGATGGTCTTGCGCAGATGGGCCTTGGGGTTCAGTGATGCATGCCGGCGGTTCTTCACCGTGACGCGCGCCATGTCCCGCTCGTCCGCGCCGTACATCGCGTTGTAGCGCTGAGCGGACAGGGCCAGCATGGTGATCGTGTTCAGCGGGAACGGCCGCTCGTAGGCGACGTCCCACATCTTGTTGAGCACCGATTGCGCGGAGTTGGACTCCGAAACCCGGTCGGCGCCGGTCACCAGCACGACGTCGAACATGCCCGAGGCGACCTGCATGTAGCCGGCCTGGACGGCGGTGAGGCCGGTGGCGCCACCGGTGTTCACCCGCATGAAGGGCTTGCCCTGCGCCCCGAGCGCATCGATGCACCAGCGCTCGCCGTTGCCGATGCCGATGAGCGCATCGGGCGCGAGCGGGACCACGACCGCCTCGACGTCGTCCATCGTCAGACCCGCGTCGTCGAGGGCGAGCATCGCGCCCTCGCGGACGAGCTCGGGGTAGGTGACGTCCGTGCGCGTCTTCTGGAAGGCGGTCTGCCCGACTCCCACGATCCCGACGTTGCCCATCAGGCTGCCGCTCCCTGCTCGGAGGTGAACGCCACGACTGCGGCGCCCTGGCCGGCCAGCCCGTGGAGGGCCGCACCGACGGCGCTGGTCGGCTGGGGGGTGACCTGCACCTCACCCGCCCGGCCCCGCACCTGCTGGGCCGCCGCGAGCAGCCTGAGCACACCTGCGGCGTTGCCGGGGTTCGCGAACAGGTTGCCGCCCGAGGGGTTCACGACCGGGGCGCTGCGCGTCACCACATCGGCGCCCTTGCCGTCCGGGGCCAGGCCGAGCGCCTCGAGCGCGGCAAGCAGCCCCACCGAGCTGATCTGCTGCACCTCGACGACATCGGCCGAGGCAGCGGAACCGCCAGCTCCCAGGGCCATTTCGGTCGCCGCCTCGAGCGCCTCGAAGCGGGTCAGGTCCCGCCCGCCCAGGTCGTAGCGCTCGGTCACCCAGCCGACGCCGGAGATCCAGGCCGGCACGTGCTCGGCGGTAACCTCGTCGGCGACCACGAGCACGGCGGCACACGCCGCGTCGCAGCCCTGCGGCAGATCGGCGTCGGTGAGCGGCCACGCCGCGACATGCCCGTCCGTCGTGGAGCCCAGGTCCGGGTGCACACGAGCGGTCTGGCGTGCGCTGGCCTCACGCACGCCCTGCACGACCGCCTCCTCCAGCCCGTGGCGCGCGGCGTAGGCACTTGCCTGCAGCCCGGCTGCCACGACGGACGTCATCCCGAGCGGCCGCAGCAGGAAGGGCTCGGCGCCCAGCAGATCTGCGTGGGCGGAGTCCATGCTCTCGGACTCCTTGCTCCAGACCACGACCAGCACGCGTCGCGACTGCCCCGCCCGCAATCGCAGGTAGCCGTAGATGAGGGCGTGCTCGCCGGCGGACGTGATGGTGGTGACGTCTCGTCCGACACCGCCGGCCGCGCCGTTGGTGACCATGCTCTCGATCACCCGGCCCTCGACCTGATCCGTCGTGGAGAGCATCACCGCATCGATGTCGGCGATCGTGAGGCCCGCGTCGGCGAGGGCGGCGCGAGAGGCGTCGAAGACCATCTCTTCCAGGCTCTGATGCGCGACGTCCCGTTGCAGGCGGGTCTGTCCGACCCCGACCAGTGCCACTGCTGCTGTGCTCAAGGGCGTGCCTTCCCGGCGTCTGGGACGCCTGCTGAGCGCGGTCCTCCGCAGGAGTACCGGCGTCACGTGCCTTCCAAGGTACTGAACAAATCTTCCAATAGTCGAACAGTGACATGGGCGCGGCAGTCACGTCAAGGTCCCCTTGACGTGGCTGAGCCCAAGCAGGCGCGAGTTGACAGCCAGCCGATGGCAATGCGAGATTCGAGTAACGGAAGAGTTCTACCAATTTCGCGCTGGCCCGGAAGGACGATGTGATCCCTAGGAGCCTGTTCTCCGCCGAGCACGAGATGTTCCGCGACACCGTCCGACGCTTCATCGCGGCCGAGATCTCCCCGCACTACGCGGAGTGGGAGAAGGCTGGAATGGTCCCGCGGGACGTGTGGCTCAAGGCCGGAGCAGTCGGGATCCTGTGCCCGATGGTGCCCGAGGAGTACGGCGGCGGCAGCAGCGACTTCCTGTACAGCGCGGTCGTGACCGAGGAGATGGCCCGGGTCGGCGCCGTAGCTCCCACCTTCTACCTGCAGTCCGACATCGTGGCGCCGTACCTCGTGCACTTCGGCAGCGAGGAGCAGAAGCAGCACTGGCTGCCCGGGATGGTGTCCGGAGAGGTCGTCGCGGCGGTCTGCATGTCGGAGCCCTCGGGAGGCAGCGACCTGCAGAACCTGCGCACCTCCGCCGTCCGCGACGGGGACGACTATGTCGTCAACGGCCAGAAGACATGGATCACGAACGGGCACACCGCAGACCTGCTCGTGCTCGCCTGCCGCACCGAGGAGGTGCCCGGCGCCAAGGGCGTCAGTCTGCTGCTCGTCGAGACCGATCGGCCGGGCTTCACCCGCGGGCGCAGCCTGGACAAGATCGGCTGCAAGGCGCAGGACACGGCAGAACTCTTCTTCTCCGACGTCCGCGTCCCGACGACCAACCTGCTAGGCGGTGCGGGTCGCGGCTTCTACCACCTGATGGAGGAGCTCGCGCAGGAGCGACTTGTGCAGGCCGTGCGCGCGGTGTCCTCGTGCGAGGCCGCGCTGGCCTGGACGGTCACCTATGTACGCGAGCGGGAGATGTTCGGGCAGACGCTGGCCGATTTCCAGAACACCCAGTTCACCCTCGCGCAGCTGCACGCCGACGTGCTGGCGCAGCGCGTCCTGGTGGACCGCTGCCTCGAGCTGCACGTCGCCGGAGGACTGGACTCGCTCGATGCGGCCATGGCCAAGATGACGACCACGCAGCTGCAGGGACGGGTCATGGACGAGTGCGTCCAGCTGTTCGGCGGCTACGGCTACGTGACGGAATACCCGATCGCCCGCGCCTTCGTGGACGCGCGCATGACCCGGATCGGCGGCGGCTCCATCGAAGTGATGAAGCACATCGTGGGCAAGAGCCTGTTCCCCAGGAAGTCCTGAGCGCAGCACCCCGATGAAGAGGAGCAGGTAGTGGACAAGGTCGTGCCGAATGCAGCTGAGGCTGTGGCGGACGTCGGGAGCGGGTCGTCCTTGGCCGTGGGCGGCTTCGGGTTGTGCGGGATCCCGTCAGTGTTGATCGAGGCGTTGCTGGAGTCCGGTGCCGATCAGCTGGAGACGGTGAGTAACAACTGTGGAGTCGACCAGTGGGGTCTAGGGATGCTGCTGTCGGCCGGCCGGATCCGGCGCACGACCGGGTCCTACGTTGGGGAGAACAAGGAGTTCGAGCGGCAGTTCCTGGCCGGCGAGCTGGAGGTCGAGCTGGTGCCGCAGGGGACGCTGGCGGAGCGATTGCGCGCTGGCGGCGCCGGCATTCCGGCGTTCTTCACCCCGGCCGGGGTCGGCACGCAGGTCGCCGACGGCGGTCTGCCGCTGCGCTACGACGGCTCGGGTGGAATCGCGCAGGCCTCCGAGCCCAAGGAGGTGCGCGAGTTCGACGGGCTGGAGTTCGTGCTGGAGCGGGCGATCCGGACCGACTTCGCCCTGGTGCACGCCCGGTACGGTGACCGGCACGGCAACCTGGTCTATGAGAAGTCGGCGCAGAACTTCAACCCGCTTTGCGCCGCGGCCGGTCGGGTGACGATCGCCGAGGTGGAGGAGCTGGTCGACCCGGACGAGCTGGATCCGGCGCTGGTGCACACGCCGGGGATTTTCGTCCAGCGGGTCGTGCACGTGCCCGGTGTCGAGAAGCGGATCGAGAAGAGGACGGTGGCGCGTGCTGACGCGTGAGGAGCTGGCGGCGCGGGTCGCCCAGGAACTGCCGGACGGGGCCTACGTCAACCTCGGGATCGGGTTGCCGACGCTGGTCCCGAACTACGTCCCGGTCGGGGTGCACGTGGTTCTGCAGTCCGAGAACGGCGTGTTGGGCGTCGGGCCCTACCCAGCCGAAAAGCGGGTCGACCCGGACCTGATCAACGCCGGGAAGGAGACCGTCACGGTCCTGCCCGGGGCGTCGTACTTTGACAGCGCGAGCTCTTTCTCGATGATCCGCGGCGGACACGTCGACGTCGCCGTCCTGGGCGCGATGCAGGTCTCGCAGGCCGGCGACCTGGCGAACTGGATGGTCCCTGGGAAGATGGTCAAGGGGATGGGCGGGGCGATGGATCTGGTGCACGGCGCCAAGCGGGTGCTGGTGATGATGGAGCACACAGCCAAGGACGGCGCCCGCAAGATCGTGCGCGAGTGCTCGCTGCCGCTGACCGGACTGCACTGCGTGCAACGGATCATCACCGACCTCGCCGTGATCGACGTCGAGCGGGGCGGGCTCGTGCTGCGCGAGACGGCCACGGGCGTCAGCGTCGACGACGTCCGCTCCGCTACCGAACCGGAGCTGGTCGTTCGACTCGGCTGAGTCGCCTTGTGATCCCGATCGGGGATCAGCTCGCAGCTCTCGACACTCGCGGTGCTGCTACAAGCTGTGGACGCCAGTCTCGATGGTAGCGATCATTCCTCGCTAGTAGCCGTCCTCGACCGCGGCCCAGGGTCGTCGAAAGTAGCCCGTACACATGCGCAGCGGTGGACGGCGCGAGCTGTTCGGTCAGCTGCCGAACCAGCGCCCGGATGTCGGTTGGGATGATCGTCGCTCACGTCCGACTGCCCGGCGCCGGCAGGAGCCAGGTCTGCAGGTGGCTGTGTCCTGGTCCTACGACGCGGGTGCCTCCCCCGCTGTCGCTGTCGCTCGCCCTCCCGCACTCGGCCGGCGGCAGCGTGCGACGCGCACTGCTACGCAGCCAGGCCGAGATCCTGCGCCGCGAGGCCGATGCCCTGGGCACGTCCGCACCCGCGGCTGTCTGCGTGCACTGCCGCGAGTCGGAGGTGATGCTCGCGGTCGCCGAGCGGCTGCAACGCGTCGCCCGCTCCCTCGGCGTCTCAGGGAGGACCCTCGCCGAGCGGGCCGTCCTGCTCGGCCAGCTCACCGCTACAACACCGTGCCGCTGTCGCGCTGCCAGCTGATCGACGGCCGGTTCGCCCGGCGACCGCAGGCCGACATGTCGTAGTACATTGAGTACTACGGCCCAGGAGGTCCCCGTGAAACAGCTCGATGATCTTCTTCAGGCGCTGCGCGCCGAGGAGGAGGGATCCAAGGTGACATCCGTGCGGCGACCTCGATCCCTTGACGCGGCGGTGCAGGCCGCCGTGGCGATGGGATGGGCTCCGAACGCCAACGAGGGGGCCAACCGTGCCCTCCGCGACGACCTGGAGGCGTTCGCGCTCGGCGCCGCGCTGGACGCTCACCTCTCCGAGCACCCTCAGCTGACGCCGGACCTCGGCGGCGTGTCCGTGGCCGTCGCCGAGCTGCGGCATGACGCGCTGGCCGATTCACCGGATCTGATTCGCGCGGCCGCGGACGACATCATCACGGTCAAGCCTGATGCCACCGCTGATGACGTGCTGGTGTGGGCCTTGAGCATGCAGACGCACCGCGTCGACCCGAAGGCGACAGGGCCGCGGCGCCGGCGCGTTCAGGCGTAGCCGCGGTGGCAGGCGGGGGCTGGCCCGCGACTCTGGTGCTGGACAACGAGGCACTGCAGGCGCTGGCGGATCGACACCACGCCAAGCACCGCGTGATGCTCGAGAAGGTCGCGGCGGTGAAGTACGAGAGCCGGCGCGGCGCCAGCGTGCGAGTCGTGACACCGACCGCGGTGCGGGTCGAGGCGCTGGTCGCTCGCCAGGCAGCTCCGACGGCCACGCTCGGCCGCTTCAACGTCCAGGACGTTGCGCTCGACGGGACCAGAGCGGACCGCTGCGTCGCCCTCGCTGCCGCTGCGACGGCGACAGCCGTGGCTGCGACCGTTGCTGAAGCAGCTGAGAGCCAAGCGTGTACACGCCGGGTCAGCGTCTACACCTCTGACGTCGCAGACCTCACCCGGCTTGTCGGGCAGGTGGAGAACGCTGCACGGGTGCGGGTCCGGCCGATCTGAACGCACGAGGGGCGAAACGGGCGAGCACGATCGGCTCGCGCGAACTCGGTGCCGGCCGAGGTGTCTCGAGTTCGAGGTGAACCGTCCGGTCTCGCGGAGTCAGCGCTACAACAGGTCCACGGGTCGCACCGCAACCGGGAACGGCAGGTCGGCGTAGAAGACCTCCTCACCGCGCGCATGGCGTTCCTCGCTCCACCTCCCGTCGCGCAGGACCCACCCAGTGATGGACGGCACGTCCAGATCCACCACCCACATCGACGCGACTTCGCTGTCCTCGTAGAGGACGCGTTTGACCAGCAGGTCCTTCGCGCGGGTCGGGGGCGACAGGATCTCTACTGCCAGCTGCAGTGGTCGCTCGATCACGAGCGGCCCCACATCTTCCTTACGCACGACCAGCAGGTCCGGCTGAAGGCTGCGTCGAGGCATCGGCTGGAAGTCCAGGGGCGCGACGAAAACCTCGAGCTCGGGTGGACACGCCGCACTGAGCTGGAGGAACAGCTGTCCCAGCGCGCGCTGGTGCGCCGGCCGCGGCGAGGGGCTCACGAGGAGCACCCCGTCGGCCAGCTCGTACTGCAAGCCGTCGTCCGGGAGCCCGCGCAGGTCCTCCACGGTCCAGTCCCCGTCATGCTGCAGCAGCGTCACGACGGTCATCGTCACCTCCGAGACTGCGCTCGTCCAGCGTCAGCCGGCACAAGCGCGCTCGCAGCAGGGCGACCTGCCGGTCCAGGATGCCGAGCAGGAGGAGGCGGACGGCGAGCTCGTCGAGCTCGGCGCGGCGAGCGGGATCTCGTTCTGCATCGATGGCTGCGGCGACGACGGCAAGGGTAGGAGGCATCCGCACGCGGTGCGACAGAGCCGAGCGGCCGCTGCGGCCAGCCTGCCTGAGGTCGCGTCCCTGGGAGTGGTGTAGCTCGTCGCGTTGGTGCTGTGCGAGTGAGAGCAACTATGCCGTAGCGGCGATCTCCTTGCGGGGGGTCGTGTCCGGGGTGGTCGTCTTGGGCTCCAGGATGGTGGGTGCGGGTGGGTTGAGCAGGGCCATGGACTCCTCGGACAGGTAGCGGCGGTCGTTGTCTTGCCACTCGTCGTGGGCCTCGATGAGCACGCAGCTGGACAGGCGGAGAGCCGTGCGTCGGGGTTGGGGAAGATCCCGACGACGTCGGTGCGGCGCTTGACCTCTCGGTTGAGGCGCTCGATATGGGGTTGGTGCTCCAGATCTTGCGCCAGTGGGCGTGCGGGAAGTCCGCGAAGGCGGTCAGGTCGGCTTTGGCGTCCAGGAGCATCTGGGCGACGGCGGGGAACTGGCTGGTGAGCATGTCGGCGACGCGGTCCACGTGCGCGCGGACCTCGGCCTGGCCGGGCTGGGCGAAGATCGTGCGGATCGTCGCGGCGACCATCTCGTCGTGGCCCTTGCTGACCTTGGCCAGCACGTTGCGCATGAAGTGCACACGGCAGCGCTGCCAGCTCACGCCCTGCAGGGCCGTCCCGATGGCCTTGACCAGGCCGCTGTGGGCGTCGCTGATCACGAGCTGGACGCCGGTCAGGCCGCGGTCACGCAGGTCGCGCAGGAACTCCGTCCAGAACGCTTCGGTCTCGCTGTCGCCGGTCGCGCAACCCAGCACTTCCCTTCGGCCGTCGGCACTTACGCCGGTTGCGATCACGACGGCCTGGGACACGACCCGGCCGCTCAGGCGGACCTTGCAGTAGGTGGCGTCCAGGAACACGTAGGGGAACGCGATGTGGTCCAACGGGCGGGTGCGCCAGATCGCGACCTCGCTGTCGAGTTGCGCGCAGATCCGGCTCACCTCGCTCTTGCTGATCCCGGTGCCGCCCATCGCGATCACCAGGTCATCGACGCGGCGGGTGCTGACGCCCTCGACGTAGGCCTGCATCACCACCGCGTGCAGCGCGACGTCGATGCGCCGGCGAGGAGCCAGCAGCGCCGGGAAGAACGACCCGGTCCGGACCTTCGGGATCTTGACCGTCAGGTCGCCCGCGGCGGTCGTGACGAGCTTGTCGCGGGTGCCGTTGCGTTGGGTCGTGCGAGCGTCGCTGCGCTCATGCACGCCGGCACCGATGTGCGCGGTCGCCTCGGCGTCAACAACGGCTTGGAGCATCCCGCCGAGCAGCCGGCGCATGAGTTCGCCGCCGTCGGCGGTGCGGAGCATCTCGATCATCTCGAGCAGGGCAGAATCGTCTAGGGCCATCGCGTGAAGTCCTTGTCTGTGAGCAACTTTGGTCGGTTACTCACACAGCCTCACGCGGTGGCCCCTCAACGTCCGTGACCGACACGAACGAGGTCAAGATCAAGAGCCGGAGTTACACCACTCCAAGGGACTCAGCCCTGCCTGAGGTGTGGAGCACGGCCTGGTGTCCACAGCCGCCCGGAGGCGGCTGCTCCTTTCAGCCAGCTCGAGACGCTCGCGGAGGCTGCCGTCCCTACGACCCTTCTCGCTCCCCCGCCAGCTCCTCCACCGCCGCCGCAATCATCTGGTTCAGCAGCGCGATCCGCTCCAGCGGCGGCACGTCCCGCAACCGCCGCTCCAGCGACAGCAGCACCTTGTCCCTGTTGTACGACGGCGAGTCCGACATGGAGCCGACGCTCATCAGCTCCGGCGCCGAGGCGTACGAGCTCGTGCCCGTCGTCGCCCAGTCCCCGCCGGCAACCAGCGCCGCCAGCTCCTCGGGTCGCACCTCCAGCACCGGCGCCAGCGCCCGCATCGCCTTCAGCGCCGGCTCGCGGTCCCCGGTCTCGAGCTGCGAGACGTACGGGTAGGACAGCCCCGACTGCTCCGCCAGGTCACGCCGCGACAGCCCGAGCTCCCGCCGCCGGTGCTCCAGGAACCGCCCCAGCTCTCGACCCATGGAATCTTCCTTTTACATAAATCTGCAGTGTGTGCGACTCTGCTGTGAGCATACAGATCGGAGCACCCCTTGCACACCCTTCCGGCAGCCGAGTTCGCCAACCTCCACTTCGTCACCGCCGCGCTCGCCATCGGCGGCGACATCAGCGCCTACGACGACGAGCTCGCCGCGATGCAGTTCGCGGAGATCTGCTCGCTCGGCATCACCCACATTGTGGACGTCCGCCTGGAGTGGTCGGACCTGGACGTCTTCGCCCAGTCGGCGCCGGACATCGGCTACCTGCACCACGGCATGGACGACGCCGGCCAGACCGTCCCGTACGACTGGTTCGAGCAGGCGGTCAGCTGGATCGAGTCGGCCGGACCCGAGGCCGTCGTGCTCGCCCACTGCCACATGGGCATCAACCGCGGCCCGTCGCTCGGTTTCGCAATCCTGCTCGCCCAGGGCTGGGACCCGGTCGAGGCGATCGCCGCCATCCGCGCCGCCCGGCCGTGCGCCAACGTCTGGTACGCCGCCGACGCCCTCAGCTGGCACCAGCAGCGCACCGGCGTCGAGCCGGCGACCGCCGCCGAGCAGCACGCCGCTCTCGGGGCCTGGCGCAAGGCGAACCCGCTCAACGTCGTCCGCATCATCCGCGACCAGCGCGCCAGGGGTTTCTGAGGGCGCTGCTCGGCCGCTTACCGGGATAGCGGCGTGGAGCGGCTGCGGTCGCGTGCGTGTTCTACCTACGCCTGCTCCCGCTGGTCGACCGACATCTCCCGAGCTGCCGGAATGGGCAATACGGATAACGTTGAAGGCGCCTCAACCGGCATCTCATCCGCGGTGGCGACTGCGGAAGATGTCAATCGGCTCACCCACCACATCCGGTAGCCGCGCCAGGCAAGCGCCGACCTCGTCGCGTGCTGACCGCTGCGCCTGAATGTGCGGCCTCGTCGCGACGCGGAGCCGCGCAAGACCGTGACCCGCATCGTCGTGCACCTGTAGGACCAATACGGGCGGTTCGCCGAGGTGCCGCGCGTGGGATGATCCCAACATCCCCGCGGCAGTTGCAGCCCGACGTCGGACTGAGGACGGCATGAAGGGAGCGGCTTGGACGGCGACTCGAGTGCGGGAAACGCCGCGGCCTGGGCCCAGCTCCTCCTGGCGATCCTCGACGAGGGCCGGCGCACGGCGACGTACAAGCTCGCGTTCTCCTCGCCCTGATCGACTGCTGCGCGATGACCGCCGACGATCAAGGTCAGGCTCCCGCCAGTGTTCCCGGCCGCGACCTGGCCGTGCGGGTGCTGGAGTTCTACTGGCCGCAGGTCCGCCCGTACGCCCGTCGTGACGGAGCACCGCTGCTCAAGCAGTCCAGCCGGCCGAAGGCGGTCACCGTCGATGCAGTGCGTGCGCTGCGCGAGATGGCCGCAGCAGCCGGCGCGCACAGCCCAGCGGCAGCAGAGCGAGCGCTCCCCGCGGCCTATGCCCAGACGATCTCGGTCATCGAGCTCAACCTCGTGCAGATGCCGCTCGGGAAGCTCCAGCGGCCGTCCGGGTACTCCGCCAGCGGCGCCGCCGACTACCCGCGCTTCCTGTACGACGACGCGCCCTTCCACGAGAGCGTCACTACGCGGCAGCTGCGTACGCGGCCGCTGGACGTGGTGCTGAAGCCGAACGTCGGCGACTGGCTGGTCAGCCTCGGCGGCCTGCTGCGCCCGCTGGTGGAGCTGCACTGGACACGTGCGGTGGCGACCTTCAGCAATGAGCAGCTGCCGGCGGAGCACCTGCGCAATTTCCTGTTCGGCACCGACCGGATCGCGCTCCGTGCTGTGGAACCTGGGCTGCGGCAAGCACAGGCGGGCTTGTGCTTCTACTGCCGCCGTCAGCTTCCCGCCGGCGAGGTGAAGGTCGACCACTTCGTGCCGTGGTCGCGGCTACCGAACGACGCGCTCGGCAACCTGGTACTGGCCGACCGACGCTGCAACAACGGCAAGCGTGACCACTACGCCGATTTGGAGCTGCTGGCCCGCTGGGCCGGTCGGCCGGAGAAGGTTCTGACCCAGGTGGCACACGCCGCAGCGTGGCCGCTGCAGCTGAGCCGGTCGAGGCAGGTCGCCCGCGGTCTGTACGCGCATCTGCCCGAAGGCAGTGCCCTGTGGCAGGAGCCCGGCGTCTACACCGTGCTCGACCGCGCGCGGCTGCTCGACGTGCTGCCGATGCTGGAGGCGACGTGACGGAGTTCCGCAAGTTGGTCAGGGACAAGATCCCGCACGTGATCACCGCGGACGGCAAGACACCGATCGTCGAGGTGCTCACCCGCGAGCAGCTGCGGCCGGCCCTGCTGGCAAAGCTTGTGGAGGAGGCGTCGGAGGCAGCTGCGGCGTCAGAGCAGGAGCTGCCGAAGGAGCTGGCGGACGTGCTCGAGGTGGTGCGCGCGCTCGCGCGCGACCTGGGCCTGCCGATGGCGGAGATCGCGCACCTGGCCGACGAGAAGCGCGAGCGTCACGGCGGCTTCGACGAGGGGCTATTCCTCGTGCGAACCGAGCCCGCCTGACCGATCAGAAGGTGGCGAGCTTGTCCACCGCCGCCGCATGATTCGGCTTCCGCTGCCGCCTTCTGCGTCCGAGCTCAGGGCTGCCAGGTCGTGCTGCGCCGCGCCCACAGGGCCAGCCGGTCCACCTCGTGCACCGCGTATCGCGCCGGTAGCTTCTGCAGGTGCTTCCGCGCCGTCCGCGGCGTCGTCACGAGGACCTCGCCGTCGCGGGGCTGCTCCCGGACGGTCCACCCCTGCGCGAGGATGGCGACGATCCCCAGCACGGGCACCGGCGCACCGTAGGCCGCGGACAGCAACCGGCTCGCCCGCCGCGCCTCGTGCCGCGCGTTGCGGACGTAGGGCTGCCGGTGGCCGTCGACCATGACCACGTCGCCGCCGACCCAAATGCCCTTGCCGGCGTGCCACTTGCTGTTGACGGTGAAGACGCCGGCCGGACCGACGACCACGTGATCGATGTTGGCGCCACGCTCTCCTACGGGCACGTCGTGCACGACCGTCCAGGCCTCCCCGAGCCGCTCGAGCTCGCGGCCGACCGTCTCCTCTCCCTTGGCACCGACCCGCCAAGCCCGCTCGTCGGTGTGCACGCCGAGCACGCGTGCTAGCAGGGTTCGTACCGGTGCCTGCTCGCGGTGTTCCTGCGCAAGGGCCTTGGCCCCGGCCCCGGCCGCATTGTCACCGAGGTCGACGGCGAATCGATCGATCGTGACGGCGTAGTCTTCCTGCGCTGGCCGCTGCCCCGGCAACGCAATGCCGAGGGCACGTAGGACCGCAGGCCGGTCTTCCTCGACCACCACGTGCACGGAGTCGTTGGCGTTGTCGCGGAAGCCCAGGCTCCGGCCGCCCCCGTCCACGACGTAGTCGCGGTTCTTCCCGTAGCGCTTCCACGGCTTGACCGTCAGGCCTTCGTCCATCCGCTCCCCCTCGGCACCGCCGCACCCCTGACTTGAGCCGGCGCGAGCTGCTACACAGCAGCGTGCCGCTCGACGAGCTCGATGTCCGCCGAACCGCGATGTCGTACGTCGTGGAGCGCAGCGAGGCGTCGGGTGGCGTAATCACGCGTGCCGAGCTGGAGGGATTCCGCTATGGCGGTCAGCCGCTCAAGCTGATCGACCAGAGCCGCGGCATCCGAAACCCGCGCGAATTGGCCGCCACCCTGTCGATCCTCAGCCAGCCGCAGGGTCGCTACGACGACGACCTGGACCCGGCTGACGGGCTGCTGCGCTACGCCTACCGGGACCAGGCACCCGACGCAGGCGACAACAGGAAGCTGCGTGAGGCAGCGCGGCTCCAACTGCCCGTCATCCTGCTACAGGGGATCGCCACGGGCGTCTTCGTTCCGCGCTGCCCGGTCTACGTCGTGGACGACGACCCAGTTGGTCGCTTCGTGAAACTCGCGGTCGACGAGTCCCTGCGCTTCCTCACCCCGGACGCCGTCACCGAGGACCAGCGGCGGTATGCCGAGCGGCCTTGTGAACCTACGCCTGCACCAGCCGGTCTTCCGTGCCCGCGTCATCCGGGCGTATGACACTGCGTGTGCGGTATGCCGGCTGCGGCATGCGGATCTGCTCGACGCGGCGCACATCCTCGGCGATGCGGAGTCCGGCCAGCCGGTGGTCTCGAATGGCCTGTCACTGTGCAAGATCCACCACGCGGCGTACGACCGGAAGATCCTCGGCGTCAAGCCGGACTACACGGTGCAGTTGCGTGACGACGTGCTGTCCGAGGTAGATGGCCCGATGCTGCGGTACGGCTTGCAGGAGATGCACGGGCGGCACCTGCACCTGCCGGCCCGGCGGCAGGACCGGCCGGATCGCGATGCGCTGGCAGCGCGGTGGGAGGCGTTCACCGCCTGACGCGGATGGCGTCGCATCAGCGAAATAGCTCCGCCGCGCTCAGCGGCGGACGGCGCGCGACTCGTATACCACCCGTCTCACAAGGAGCAGCACGACCACGCGTCGGGCACAGCGCCGCTCGACCTCAACCGCCTCCATCAACCACGGCCCGCACTCGAGGGTCTCGCCGGGAAGCACCAGGCTTTTGTCGAGCAGGTAGTCGCCCCAGTGCTGGAGCAACCGGGCGGCGTCGGCCACGCGCACGCCGATCACGACCAGCTCGGGCAGCCCGTGCGCCGTCAGGCCGACGGTGTAGCTGAACTCCGCGCGGCAGCGCGAACCGCCCACGGATTGGACGGCGAACCGATGCTGGTCGACCAGCGCGCGGATGCGGTCGTCGTACTCCTCGGGGGTCAGGTCGGGCAGGTCGCACAATTGGCACATCGGGGCCTCCTCGTCACGGGCCACGCACGCTGCTAAACGGGTCCGACAGTTTCAGCGTTCGTCCACAGGGCGGGTTCCCGACAAGCGCTATCCACCGCGTCCGCCGCACGCTGCAGTCAGTGGACGTGGGTGCCTGCCCGCGTACGCGGAACGTGTCGGGTCAGCGGCCCGGAGCGTGCACGGTCCAGCCCAGGGCGCCGGCTGCCCCGGCCATGCGCTCGTCGTAGGTGACCAGGCGACTGAGGGACGCGCCGAGCTGGTGTGCCGTCGCGAGGTGAACGGCGTCCAGCGACCGCAGCTCCGGCGGCAGCAGCGTGCCAGCCAGCTCGAGGGTCCGGTCGCTCATCCGGACGAGCTCGAGGCGACGCAGCACCTGCGCACCGCGCTGCACGGCGCGCGGGCCGAGCGGCAGCAGCGCCCGGCCGACCTCCGTTCGCGACAGCGCGCTGGACACCAGCGGCCGGCGCCGACGCAAATACGCCCGCAGCGCGGCGGACTCCGGCTCGGCCACCGCCAGCTTCACGAGCGCAGAGGGGTCCAGGTAGACCGCGCGTTCAGCGGTCATCTCGGCGCAGCCCGGCCAGCACCTGTGAGGGCGTCTCCTGGCCGGGCTCCAACTCGAGGGGCTCAGGCAGGTCGGTCAGGTCCCCCTCGGCCGCGCTGACCTGGCCCGCCGCGCGCAGCCGCGTCAGCTCGTCCCCGGCCGCCAACGGGCCGAGCAGCGCCACCGGGCGTCCGCGGTCGGTGATCTCGATCGTCTCGCCCTGCGCGACCTGGCGCAGCAACTCGCTGGCCCGCTGCCGGAGCTCTCGGACACCGACCGTCGTCATGTGCTAGTGGTAGCACATGGCGAGGCGACGGTCCAACCTCGTGGCCGCCTCACCGCTGCTGCGCCGAACCGACCTGCTGGACCGGTCGTCGACGACGGCCCGGCACGGCGTGCCACAGACGCTCGACTACCTCATCCGCGACGTGGAGCGACAGCACGGCCGGGTGCGGATCGGCGCCGCCGGCTGCTACCTGCGATGCGCCGATTCCGCCCTGACGGAGGAGGTGGTGCGCACCCGTACGCTGAGCCGGCTGCAGCTGCGGCAGGTGGCGACCTCGCCCGGCAGCTGGCGCACACCGACTGGTGACGAGCACAGGAGGATCGACACGTGACCGGTGACAGCGGACCGCGCGACCTGGCCGAGCTGGCCGGCGACCTGGGCGAAGACGGTGTCGGCCTGTTGTCCGCCGGCTCGGTCGACGAGCTGCGGCGCCTGCTGCTGTCGGCCGGACCGCGCCGCAGCAGCTGCGTGGACGCCGAGCTGCTGCTGCGCACCCACCACGGCACAGCTCCAGGTGCGCTGGACACCGCCCGGCTGCTGCTCACCGACCGACGCTGGGAGCGGCTGTCCGGCAAACTGGTGCACGGCCTGGTCCGTACGGGATTGTTGACGGACGAGGACCTCGACGCACTGGCTCTCGAGCTGCTCGCAGATGAGTGGCTGGTCTACCGGGCCGAGGACGTGTTCACCGGCGGGATCAGTGTGGAGCTGCCTGGTCCGGACAGGCTGGACGACGGCCCCGACGACGACACGCCGGCCGCCGACGGGCAGCTCGTCGCGCTCCGGTACATCCCTCCCCCGCTGCGCCGGTGGGCCGCAGCGCGGGCCGTCCGGCGCTCGCTGCTCTCGGCCCCCGACCTGTTCGCGCTGCTGAACGAGCTGCCGGCTCGCGCCGCTGGCGAGACCGTCCGGGGGATGGTCGACGAGCTGGAGACCCTGCCTGCGGACGAGGGCGAGCAGCTGCTCGAGACGGCGCTCGGCTGGCCCGCGAAGGCCGTCCGGGTGGCTGCCCTGGACCGGCTGATCGAGCGTGGGGATCCCGAGCGCGCCGCACGGCTGGCCGCCGACGATGCTGACCAGTCCGTTCGGGACCGCGTCGGCCGGCGGACCGACCAGGAGTCGCTGTTCTGACTGACGTGTGCCTCGCACGAGCCGTCCGTCAGGAGCGACGTCACCGGCCTCCGCCAGCGGTTCCTGCGCCAGCCACCACAGCACGACGTCGTGCCGAGCAGCGACGACCATGTCCTCGCCAGCCGCGGCCCGCTCCAGGAGGTCGGACAGCTTCGCCTTGGCCTCGGCCACGTTGACCTGCGTCATACGGCGAGGGTCCGCCGGTTGACCAACTGGTCGAGTAGTGCTCGGTACGTCAACCGGCGCGAGCGGCGCTCGCCCCGCGCCGCGCTTGATCCTGACCGGCGCGCCGCGTTCGTGCTCACCCAGCTCCTCGGGCTCACCTACGCCGAAGCCGCCGAGGCGTGCGGTGTCCCCGTCGGCACGATCCGTTCCCGCGTAGCCCGCGCCCGCGACGAACTTCTGCGTGCCCATGCAGCGGCGGAGACGGCTTGAGCGTGCACGCCACGCCCACGCCACCCGCCGCGGGTAGGCGCCGTTCCATGAGACGTGCGCCGCGAGAAGCCAGCCGTTCGGGCGCCGTCGGCGGCGCCGACTGATGTGATCGCACTCGCCAGGGTGCAAGCACTTGGCGAGGCTGCTGCGGCCGGCCTATCGCGGGGCGTAGCCGGGGTAGGTCTGAGCTACGACGCAGCGCAGCGGCCAGCGTCGCTGGGTACAACACCGAGCCTGACCGCGTCCCCGTCCTGAACCGGCGACGCTTCGTCGGCCTCCTTGACTGGGGAGACATTGTCGGTTCAGCCAAGATCAACTGACTTGAGCGAGCCCCGTTTGGCGGTGTAGACGAAGGGGCCGGGTCGCGTCGCCAGCGCTTCGATCGCGCGCCAGTGGCGCATGAGGACTTCGAGCTGCTGCCACGTCCCTCGCGCCTCGTCCCCGGACAGGGCGACCATCCGGGCGTTGTTGGACTTCACTGCGGCGATCTCGGCGGGGTGCTGCTGAATGCGGCTGTCCCGCGTGAGGATGAGCCAGCCGCGTGAGGCGACCTCCGGGATCCAGACGTCGTCCCTTGTGGCCGGGTCCGTGACGGGGCAAGGAGGGCGCTGTCGCCTCTTGATGATCGCGCCTGGGTCTCCTGGGTACGTCACGTCGTTGCGGAGCGCGGCGACGACATGGCAGGCCGAGGACGTCGGCGTCGAGGTAGAAGCGCACGACCGCCGGCTTGGCGGCGCTCACGCGATGCGCTGCCTCGCCTCAGCCCGTCGTGGCTTCTCGTATGCCAGCGCCCAGGCGACATCGCGCGGCGTCAGGCCGTAGACCTCGGCAATCTCGTCGTCATCCTCGCCGTCCTCTGAGTGCTCCCAGATCACCTCGGTGCTGATGCCCCCGACGGCAGGTCGGCCGAACCGGACGGCCGGGTCGATGAGAACGACAGAGTCCTGGTCCTCGTGCGGCCGCCACCCGGTGGCGACCTCGCCCTCCCAGCGGACGCGCCGCAGGAACGACTCCGACGGTGGTGTGAGCAGCAGTTGTCCGCCGGCCACCGTGACAAGCCACAGCTCGCCAGGCAAGCCGGCCTGCTCCTGCGCTTCCAGCACCAGCGCTTTGCCGCTGGCGTACGGGCGCCGGTCGGCCAGTGGGTAGGGAACGTCGAACCGCTCGCGAAGCAGGCCGATGAAGGCACGGAGCTCGGGCAGCGGAACCTTGAGCTCGCGGCGGTACTGACGCAGCAAGCCGGCCTCCACGAACTCCGCCCAGGTGACCGCGGCGCCGGTGCCCTTGGGCTCCTGACGGATCACGGGGCGGTGCACCTTGCCGCCTCGCCCGGTCTTGCCCTCGAGCCAGTAGTGCAGCGTGCTCTGGGCAACGTTGAGCAGCCGGGCCGCCTCGGCCTCGGCGTACATCTCGCGCTCGAGCAGCGCCACGTCCGTCATCGCCGCGCCAGTCTCGCACTCCTGTCCGACGTCGGCCCGCGCATCCGGTCCCGGCCCGTCTCGGCGAGTCCACGAGAGGCCCCCAGCGGAGCCCGGTTCAAGATCGCCTGGGCCGTCTCTGGGCCGTGAGAGTCCGGCCACAGGGGGTCAACAGGAGATGTTGCCGGTCAACTACAAAACGTGATTACTGCAGGTCAGCAGGCGTGTCGGGCACGTACGGCGACCTGTGGATAAGTAGGCGGGACGAGTCGACCTGTAAGCCGGGTTCTGTGGTCGCCACCGAAGTGACGCCGACGGTCATCCATCTGGGACCACCGTTGCCGGTGGCCTCGTGCGGTCTACCCGCAGGCATCGGGCGGGCCGCCCTCGAGCGCCTGCGCAGGAGTCCCGGAGGACTCCCTCTTGACCTTGCTCCGGGTGGGGTTTGCCGAGCCGCCCGGGTCACCCCGGGCGCTGGTGGGCTCTTACCCCACCGTTTCACCCTTACCAGTGCGGACACTGGCGGTCTGTTTTCTGTGGCACTGTCCCGCGGGTCACCCCGGGTCGGTGTTACCGATCACCCTGCCCTGTGGAGCCCGGACTTTCCTCGACAGGTCTCCCTGCCGCGACCGTCCGGCCGACTCGCCCCTCCTCGAGGATAGGCCAGTGCCTGATCCTTCCGCGGTTCTCGGTGCAACCGGCGCGCCGAACGGCGCCGCTGGCGGCACCGAAAACGAGAGCACCGAGAACGAGAGCACCGAGAACGAGAAGCCGCGAACGAGGGAGCGGTCAGGGGCAGGTCACTGCGCCAGGTGACCCGTGTCGTTCATCGAGCGCACCACGGCCGGCCCGTCGGCGAACCACTGCACCTGCGACACGCTCGCCAGGTCCAGGTGCATCCGGTAGAGCGCGGCCGGCGGTGCGTCCAGCGCGAGGCGGAGCAGCGTCTTGATCGGTGTGACGTGACTGACCAGCACGACCGTCCGCCCGCCGTACGCCGCCAGCACCCGGTCGCGGGCCTGCCGGACACGCGTCGCGGTCTGGTCGAAACTCTCCCCGAACGGCGGCGGGACCGCGGTGTCGGCCAGCCAGGCGGCCAGCTCCCGCGGCCACTTCGCCTGGACCTCGGCGAAGGTGTGGCCCTCCCAGTCGCCGAAGTCGGTCTCCCGCAGGCCCGGCTCCACGGCGACCTCGACACCGAGCGCCGCGGCGACCAGCTCGGCGGTCGAGCGGGCCCGCTGCAGCGGGCTGCTCACGACCGCGACGGCTCCACTGCCGGCCAGCCGCGCGGCGGCCGCCGCGGCCTGCGCCCGGCCGGTCCCGGTCAACGGCGCATCACCAATGCCGGAGAAGCGCTTGTCGACCGACAGGGCTGTCTCGCCGTGCCGCAGCAGCAGCGTCGTGGTGGGGGGCGCCGCGGGATCCATCCAGCCGTGCAGCCGGTTCGGCGCCGGGCCGGTCGCGGCGAGGGAGGCGGTCGGCTCGTGCTCGGCCAGCCACGCGTCGGCGGCATCGGCCGGGCCGCTGTCGCCGCCGACCCGCCACACCTCGCCGCGGGCGGCGGCGTCCATCGCCTCGTTCGCGAGCCGGTCTGCGTGGGAGTTCTGCGCCCGCGGGATCCAGGAGAAGCGGACCCGCGGCAGCCGCTGCACGAGCGAAGCCGCCTCGCGGGCAAGGGGCTTCATCGACGGGTGCTTGACCTGCCAGCGACCGCTCATCTGCTCCACGACGAGCTTGGAGTCCATCCGCACCTCGACCTCGGCAGGGTCGAGCTCGAGGGCAGCGGTCAGCCCCGCGATCAGCCCGCCGTACTCCGCGACGTTGTTGGTGGCCGTGCCGAGGCCGGCGGCCCGCTCGGCGAGCACCTCACCGGTGACCGCGTCGCGCACCACGGCGCCGTAGCCGGCCGGACCGGGGTTGCCCCGGGAGCCGCCGTCCGCCTCGACGACGAGCCGCCGGCTCACAGCCCCGACCGCCGGCTCACAGCCCCGACTCGGCGGTCCGCAC